>DAOVCZ010000058.1 GCA_030669775.1 Chloroflexota bacterium
CAATAATTCTGAAGCCCATTCATACATCTCAGCGGATAGATCTTGATCTGGCTCCGACAACAAACCCCTGGTGACCCAGCTTTCAAGTGGTGTACCCGGCTCAATGGTGAGCGAATATAAGGAGAGATGATCCGGTCCGAGTGATAAACCAAGTTCGAGACTCAATTGCCAGCTCTCCAATGTCTGATAAGGGATTCCGAAGATCAAGTCAAGGTTATAATTCTTAAATCCAGCCTTTCTAACCAGATTGACAGCGTTTGCGATCTGATGAAATTCATGCTGGCGTTCCAACAGCAGCAGTTCACCAGGGATGGCAGATTGCATTCCCAAACTAACACGGTTTATCCCCAACTCGTACAACGATTTTAAGTAATCATATGTTAGCCGTCCAGGATTGGCTTCCATTGTGATTTCAATCCCCTCAATGATATTAAAATCCTGGTTTAGCTCATTAATTATCTTCTCAATTTCACCTACAGGGAGGAATGAAGGTGTACCACCCCCGAGGAATATTGTGTGTATTGGTGGTTTACGCCCACAATTCTCAGCGAGATACCTAATTTCATGACAAAGAGCCTGAACGTAGGCTGGGATCAAGTCATCTATACCAGCATAAGTATTAAAATCACAATAACTACAACGATGACGGCAGAAGGGGATGTGGAGATAGATACTATGGGGTTGCATCTCCGCGGCAGTATACCACGCCCATATATAATACCAATTCGCTAGAGTTGTTAGAGCAACCTGCGATTCAAGTTTAGAATTTACTTACTCAACGAGAATTTTTACACAAGGGAGCCAAAAGGCTGGTATAATCCCCGCTGCCAGGGAAATCCTGGCATAATACTGCCTATGACATCTGAAACCCCATCTAAACCGACAAAATTATGTCCTACATGCGGTACTCGGGTCAGTGAGGACGCTTCTCGTTGCCTGGTATGCGGCAGCGATTTATCTGGTACCGAAAAACCCTCAAGCAAAACAAAAACAGTGCAGGGTAGTCGCATGCCCCAGATCACGTTGAGCCTACCAATCGCATTGATTTTGCTTGCGTTATTTCTCGGGATTGGAGCTGTATTGGTTTATTTTGCACTCCAAGAAACCGGTCGGGTTGTTGATCCAACCGCAACCCCAACTGCCACGGCTACGGTAACACTCACCGTTACACCTACACCTGAGACACCAATTCCAACGGATACACCATTACCAACACCCACTCCCATGTCATACACCGTGCAGGCTGGAGATACGTGTGCTGGAATCGCCTTTGGTTTTGGAGTCTCTATTCAGAGTATAGTGCTGCTCAACAATTTACCCGCCGAGTGTAATACGCTGGTTGAAGGTCAGCAATTGCTCATCCCTCAACCAACACCGACCCCCACTGCTTTAGCTACCTCAACTCTAAGTGCAGCTGATGCCACCGAGCAAGCCTGTGAGAAGGTCAATTACGAAGTTCAGGAGAATGACACACTCAGCAGCATTTCCAACAGCTACAATGTACCCATGGCTGTCATTCAAGAATACAATGGCTTGAGCTCCGAGACTGTCTTCTTTCGCATGAATTTGATCATCCCCCTTTGTGAACGCTTCCCAACTCCAGGACCCACGCCTACGGCAACTCTTCCGCCACCATATAGCGCTCCAAACCTTCTTTTACCGCCAGATGGCGCCCGATTTAACGAATCTGGAGATATAGTAACCCTTCAATGGGCATCCGTCGGTACTTTACTAGATAATGAAGCTTATGAAATCACCATAATAGATTTCACAGACGGTGATAGCCGCAGACTTGTTGACTATGCCACAGATACAAAATTCATCGTGCCAGCCACTTTCCGTTCATCAGACAGCATCCCTCACCTATTCCGCTGGTGGGTAATGGCTACCAGACAAGCCGGCACTGACGAGGATGGCAATCCGGTTTGGGAATCAGCCGGTTCAGCCAGTGACCAGCGAGTCTTCATGTGGTCCGGCAGCATATCCGCACCGATAACGCCCACTCCGTAATCTGGCAATTAACTAAAATTGATCAAAAAAATCAGGTGTTCGACACAGATGTCGAACACCTGATTAATTATCGGTGGTGAAGATGATAATTATGCTCTCTACTGAGCTTTTTTAGCGATCTCCTCAAGCATCGCGGTGGTGAGAGATTTCGGACGTTCAAGGGGTTGACCCAGAGCCCGAGACCACACCGCATTCGCAGATACACCTAAAGCACGTCCTACACCGAACATCACCGTGTAAAAATCGAATTCTTTTATTCCGTAGTGGTGCTGCAAGGTTCCGCTGATTGCATCCACATTCGGGGCTGGATTCTTAGCTCTGCCCTGTTCAATCAGCACCTTGGGAACCACCTCGAATACCAATTGGGCGATCCGGAACACCTCATCATCCGGCATGTATTCCTGGGCATATTTGAATTGAGCTGTGAAGCGTGGATCGGGTTTACGCAGGACTGCATGACCATATCCTGGAATAACCTGACCGCCGTTGAGTGTTTCCCAGGCATATTGGTGTAATTGCTCTTTCGTTGGAACACCATTAAATTCCTGGTAAATTCCTAATAACCATCGCAACGCTTCTTGATTGGCCAGGCCATGTAAAGGACCTGCCAAACTATTTAGGCCAGCTGATAAGGCATAGTAAATATCCGATAAGGTTGAGGCTGCGAGATGGGTTGCATGTGCGCTGGCGTTCCCACTCTCGTGGTCAGAATGCAGGATGAAGTACAGCCGTGCCAGGTCTTTATATTCCTGAGACGGATTACCCATCATATAAGCAAAATTCGCACCCCAATCTAAATCACTCTTCGGCTTAATAAACTCTCCACTCTTGTATTTCAGGCTGTAAATAAACGCTGCAATGGAGGGCAGCTTGGCTGTTAAATTCAAGCTGTCTTCCAACATCGGCTCCCAGTATTCATCACGAGTCATCCCCTCTTGATATCGTTGAGCAAAAACCGAGCCATGCTGTAAAGCTAAGATCGCAGTTGAGAAGAGCATCATGGGATGTGAATCGCGTGGCATGGATTTCAGCACGTCAAAAACAAATGATGGAATAGCGGCGCGAGCTTTCCATTCATTTTCGATATCAACTGCCTGCTCCTCATTGGGCACTTTCCCAACCAGGAATAAATAGTAAAGTCCACCGACATAGGGCATCTTACCTTCAGCTGGCTTCGGTAATATTTCCAAAACTTCAGGGATCGTGTATCCTCTAAACCGGATGCCCTCTGCCGGATCTACATAAGATATATCGGTGACTAATCCTTTTACGCCGCGCATACCACCATAAACCTGACCGATGGTCACTTCATCGACCTTTACATTTGCGTTCTCCTTTACCAGTTTGGCAACTCTTTCTCGCCAGGCTGGAAGCTCAGCAGTGAAATCTGCTTTAAGTCCCATCATTAATCTCCTTGAATTTGTGACTAAAATTTGACCAGCGATTTTAGTGCTGCAACGGTCTGGTTTACCGCTTCCGCAGATTTATTTAAGGCTGCCTGCTCCTGATCGTTGAGCTGATATTCAATAATCTTGACGACCCCCTGGCGACCTAACTGAACCGGCACGCCGAAGAAAATGTCTTTCAAACCATATTCGCCTTGCATATAAGCCGCAGCTGGAACAATAAGGTTTTTATCCTTCAAAATCGCTTCAACCATCTGGGCTACCGCCGCTCCAGGTGCGTAAAACGCGCTCCCTGTTTTTAACAAACTAACGATCTCGCCGCCACCCTTTCGAGTTCGTTCGACTATAGCGTCCAAACGGTTTGAAGGCAGCATATCTGCCAAGGAGACTCCAGCTACATTTGAATGTCGGATGAGTGGAACCATGTCATCGCCATGGCCTCCTAAGACATAGCAGTGGATATTTTCAACGCTTACTCCTAACTCCATTGCTACAAATGCGCGCATTCTCGCCGAGTCTAAAATCCCCGCCTGACCAATCACCCGCTCAGGCGGTAAATCACCTACCTTCATTGTTAGATATGCCATCGTATCCAATGGATTGGTGAGCACGATAAAAATTGCTTCTGGTGAATACTTAAGCGACTCTTTGGTAGCATTGCCAACAATCTCCGCGTTCGCGGAGAGCAAATCGTCCCGGCTCATCCCAGGCTTCCTGGGCAGGCCAGCAGTAATGACGACAATATCTGATCCAGCAGTTGCTTCAAAAGTATTAGCTCCGTTGACTACCACGTCCTTTCCGATTATCGGCAGCGATTCTTGTAGATCGAGTGCTTTTCCCTGGGGCATGCCATCCACAATATCCACTAGAACCAGATCAGCGATTTCACGTTCGGCTAACCAATGAGCAGTTGTGGCACCGGTCATACCGGCACCAATTATTGAGACTTTATTTCTCATCTTTACACTCCCATAATAATATAAAGTCCCCCGGATGTGATTTCATCCGGGGGAAATTGTTATTTTTCTGGCAAAGGGTTTTCGTCCAGGAAATGATTGGCTTGGATTGCTGCTGCTGCTCCCATCCCGGCGGATGTAATCACCTGGCGGAAGTGAGGATCAGCCGCTTCACCTGCTGCATAAACACCGGGAACATTTGTTTGCATAAAATTATCCACGATCAAATATCCATTTTTATCCATGTCGAGTTGATCTTTGAAAAGACTTGTATTGGGTGAATGTCCAATAAAAATAAACACACCATCCACCTCATGTTCTCGTTCTTCTCCGGTTAGCGTATCCTGCAGCTTCACAGTTTGAACCGCGCCATTCCCTGAAATTTCCTTTACCACAGTGTTCCAGAAAATATTTATCTTGGGGTTCGATTTCGCCCTTTCAGAGAGAAGAGCACCAGCACGCAATTCATCCCTTCGGTGGACAATGGTCACATTCTCAGCATAGCGGGTCAGGAACAGACTCTCCTCAACCGCGCTATCCCCGCCTCCGACAACAATCACCTCTTTTTCTTTGAAGAACCATCCATCACACGTTGCACAGTATGAGACCCCGCGACCGGTAAATTCGTTTTCTCCGGGTACATTCAGATGAACTGCACTGGCACCCGTGGAGATGATCACCGATTCAGCCAGATATAGTTTCCCATTTTGGGTTTTTACCTTATACGGGCGATCAGAAAAATCCACCTCAGCAGCCAGGTCAAATTCGATCCGGGCGCCAAATCGTTGTGCTTGTTTCTGGAAAAGATCTACCAATTCCATCCCACCGATGCCCTCGGGGAATCCGGGGTAATTTTCAACCGCAAAGGTTAAGGAAACCTGACCCCCCAATTCCATACCTGTTAAGACAACAGGGTCTAAATCAGCCCGGGCCGCATAAAGTGCTGCCGATAATCCCGCTGGTCCAGAGCCGATAATTAATACCCTGACAAGTTCTTCTTGGTCATCCCCATTGCTGCTGGGGTTCGATACTGTACTGCTTAAATTAAGGTCCATAACATCTCCTATTGGTTGCCTTTAAGATATTATCGCCGCTGGTCCGATTTACCACAAAGCTCGTAAAATAGGGCAACTACTTTCAATCTACTAGTAACCCATTTATTTGATGCATGTGAATTCAAAAAAGTTACATTAGAAATCTGTTAACACTTAGTTTCCTTGAACAGACTGGTCTACGGGCAAATAGTCCAACCATTCAGGAGAACGCTTGCCCTGCCCGCGAACAGTATCCAAGTACAAGGCAAGCAAAGCTTTCATGATCGGTCCGGGCGCTCCCTCTCCCACCTGCCTGAAATCGATCATCCGGGCTGCTACTATCTCTGCAGCAGTACCAGTGATGAATACTTCATCTGCAATATATAGCTGGTCTCGTGAGATCATTTCCTCAACAACAGGAATCCCCAGATCAGCCGCAAGAGTCATCACTGTATCGCGGGTGATTCCTTCCAATATTGATGCCCGCGGCGGAGTATAGATCACTCCATCACGAACGACGAAGATATTCTCCCCGGTACATTCTGCAACAAATCCAGATGGATCAAGGATGACCGCTTCATCATAGCCCGAGCGCAGTGCAAGAGTTTTCACCATCAAGGAATTGGCGTAATTTCCAGTGACCTTTGATTTCGTCATGTTGATATTCGGGTGGAGTCGAGTTAGCGAGGACACCATCATATGAATACCCGTTTTTTGAGCCTCTTCTCCTAAGTAAGGGCCCCACTCCCAGGTTGCAATCGCTAGTTTCGGAGTCGCGAAATCCAGATTTAAACCTAAAGGACCATCCAAGTACATCAACGGGCGAATATAACATTCACCGAAGCCATTCACCAAAATGGTTTGATGAATAGCCTGCCGAGTTTGATCTGCAGAATATGGGTAATCACGTACACCGAGAATATGGATGGATTCCAGAAAGCGCTCCAGGTGGTCCAGCAGCCGAAAGATCGCAGGACCCTGGGGTGTCTGATAACTACGGATGCCTTCAAAAACCCCGACGCCATAATGCAATGTTGGGGAAATAATGTGAACCTTCGCCTCTGCAAAAGGAACCAGCTCACCATCCATCCAGATAAAGTCAGATTGCATTAAGTGCTCCTTGTTGATCATGGTCGTTCTCCCAGATAGGAGTAATTATATCCTGATTAGAGGCGCAATAATGAAATCACATTATTTATTCAGATCATTGGGCTTCAAATCTTGATCGCTTAATCAATCTCGGATAGAAAAACGAGCGTTTCCGTTTTCACAACGATGAAACGCTCATTTATTATCCATGTTTCAGAGGATCGGCTTCGTTATCGTCGATCTCCCTTCTTACTACCCTGGTAGCGGTCTCTACGCTGACCGCCGCCAGAGCCTTTCCGACTCCCACCTCTATCTTTTTGCCTGGCCTCCTCAGCCGTCCAGCCTTCTAATACCGCCTGCCGGGATAGACGAATCTTCCCTGTCGGATCGATATCGGTAACCATCACCGTGATTTCATCACCCATGCGGACGACATCTTCAACCCGGTTTACTCGCTCGCTATCGAGTTGAGAGATATGCACCAAACCATCCGTGTTGGGTAAGATCTCAACGAAGGCTCCAAAATCGGTGACACGCACCACTCGGCCTGTATAAATCCGCCCAATTTCTGGTGATTCGGTGAGAGCCAAGATTCGATCTCGAGCCAGCTCTTCACTTTCAACATCTGTTGCAGCGATGAATATTGATCCATCTTCGTTAATATCGATGCGTGTATTGGTGTCTTCCTGGATGCTGCGGATCATCTTTCCACCCGGTCCGATCACTGCGCCGATCTTCTCGACAGGAATCCGCACGACAGTGATGCGTGGGGTATGGGGTTTAAGCTCCGACCTGGGTTCTGGGATCACAGACAGCATCGTATCCAGGATGGTGAGCCGGGTCTGTCGGGCTTGTTCCAGAGCCTGTGCCATGATCTTTGTGGAAATACCCTTGATTTTGATATCCATTTGCAGCGCGGTGACTCCCTCTCGAGTACCGGCAACTTTGAAATCCATATCCCCCAAATGATCCTCCATACCGAGAATGTCGGTCAAGATTGCGTATTCTTCACCTTCACCTTTAATCAAGCCCATCGCGATCCCAGCCACAGGAGCTTTAATCGGCACACCGGTATCCATCAACGCCAAAGTCGAAGCGCAGACCGATGCCATAGAGGTCGACCCATTGGAAGACAAAACCTCAGATACTAAGCGCATGGTATAGGGGAATTCTTCCTCAGCGGGGATGACAGGCAATAAAGCCCTTTCCGCCAGAGCACCATGCCCAATATCCCTGCGGGAAGCGCCGCGTAAAAAGCGGGTTTCGCCAACCGAGAAGGGAGGAAAATTGTAGTGATGCATATAACGCTTTGATTCAGCTGGCGATAAGGTATCAAGTTCTTGTGCCTCGCGAGGAGTCCCTAATGTCGCCAGGGTGAGCACCTGGGTTTCACCTCTGGTGAAGAGCCCTGAACCATGTGCCCGGGGGCTTACTTCCACCTCACCCGATAACTGGCGGATATCAGTCAAACCACGTCCATCCGGTCGAATACCACGCTCAAGGATGTGGCCGCGAACAAGATCCTTCTCTGCTTGCTCAAAGGCTTGTTTTATACTCCCCACCAGGGATTCATCTTCTGTGGAAAGTTCGCTGATTACGGATGCCCGTAAATCATTGATTGCGCCATAAGTGGATGTAATATCATAGGGCTGGCTAAAAATCTCTTCCAAACCTGGCATCACCCGTTCAAACACAGAGGCTTTCAAACCTTCATCCAAGGTAAAACGCGGGTAATCACGCTTTGTTTTTCCAATCTCGGAGGCCATTTGCTCCTGCAGATCGATGATCGTCTGGAGAGCCTGGTGACCATGTTCTATTGCAGCTACCAGCACGTCCTCGAGAACGAATTGGGCTGCACATTCGACCATTAGAATTGCATCTCTAGTGCCTGCGAGCCGGAGATCTAAATCTGATTTATTCTTCTCACTGAACGTTGGATTGATTACAAATTCTCCATCTATACGTCCCACTCGAACAGCACCTACCGGTCCTCCCCAGGAGATATCCGAGATCATCAAGGCTGCAGAAGCTGCATTCACGGCCAAGATGTCAATTGGGTTCTCAGTATCTGCAGAGAATGAGTAAAGGATAACCTGAACTTCATTCCGCATGTCTTTCGGGAATAAAGGTCGGATTGGACGGTCAGTTAGTCGAGCGATGAGAATTGCCTCCTCACTGGGACGCCCTTCTCTCCGGAAAAAAGAACCCGGAATTCGCCCGCCGGCATACATCCGCTCCTCATAATCCACAGTCAGAGGAAAGAAATCTATACCTTGGCGGGGTTCCCAGCCCATCGTAGCAGTGGCAAAAACCATTGTATCTCCAGTGCGCAATGTCACCGCCCCACCTGCTTGACCTGCTAGTTTCCCTGTCTCCATGGTGATCGGTTTATCGCCGACCATGGTTGTGTAACTTTTTAATTCTGATTGCATGTTTACTCCTTTTGATATTCACCGGGGATCAGGGACTGGAAGCTGTTGGCAACACATTACCTGCTTGGAGAATCAAGCGTTGTCACCAGTCTCCAATTCCCAACCTCCTGGTAGTTGAATTACTTAATGATTCGCTCCTGGCAGAAATTCTTCCGCAATTCTGTAACCCCTGGCGGTATCGCAATTTCTATCGTTTGCTCGTTTCAATGTCTTTATAATGCAAAAAAAAGAGTAGATGGGAACCTGCTCGCCATCTACTCGGCAAGGGACTATGATTTTCGACGGATATTCAACCGGTCAGTTAATGCCAGGTATCGCTGGTAATCTTTCTTACGAACATAGGTCAATAACCGGCGACGACGTCCGACCATCTTCAGCAGGCCGTGTCTTGATGATTCATCGTGTTTGTGCGTTCGCAAATGATCTGTTAGATAGCTGATCCGGTTTGACAGTAATGCTATCTGCACTTCGGGAGATCCCGTATCACCTTGATGACGGGAAAACTCGTCAATGACTGTCTTCTTTAATTCCTTATCCATGCTCATGACGTCTGCAACCTCTTATTGATAATTAATTACGGCAGGTCTCCATACCAGTAGTGTTCCCTTACTATACCACTGGCAGGGCTAGTCAGCGGGGCTGATTATACC
>DAOVCZ010000210.1 GCA_030669775.1 Chloroflexota bacterium
ATTTCTTGACAGCATCCTGAACATAAAGTGTCGCTGGATCATCCGGACCAATTGCGTCTCGGTAGGTCATGATAATGGCTTGATCCACTTCTGCTTCATCCATCAGCTCCAACATCGACTCCGGTGGGTCCATCCAGCCCCAGGCTTCCACAAGATCTACATGGGTGTGCGAATCAATAATCATATTTTTTAGGTGGTCTTTCCACAATAAGTATTGTTGGGACACTAACCTCTAAGGAGGCTACAATCCCAAATATGCTTCTCGCACATGGTCATTTTCCAGCATCTCCAAACCCGTGCCGTGCAGCACCATTCTGCCATTCTCAAGTACAAATGCCCGGTCTGAAATTTCACAAGACTGGCGCACATTTTGTTCAACCAATAACACAGTAACACCCAGGGTCTTATTAATGTGCTGCACCCTATCAAAGATGGATTGTACAAGCATAGGCGCCAATCCCAACGATGGCTCGTCAAACATGAATAATTTTGGACCGGCCATCAAGCCGCGCCCCACTGCCAACATTTGCTGCTCTCCACCAGATAAAGTTCCTGCCATCTGTGTTGAGCGTTCTTTTAACACTGGGAACAGCTCGTATACTGAATCGAAACGTTCATTGACGGTGTTTTTATCTTTTTCGAGATATGCACCCATTTCCAGGTTTTCACGCACGCTCATATCCGGAAACAATAAGCGCCCCTCCGGAACCTGGACAATACCTCTAGCAACAATACGATCGGGATTCATGCTGCTTATGGTCTCATCTTCAAATGAAATTGATCCTTTAATTGGTCTCAGCAAACTGGAAATCGTCTTCAGTAAGGTCGTTTTACCGGCGCCGTTGGCTCCAATAACTGCTACAAGTTCACCCTCTTGGATGTCCAATGAAACTTCATGTAGAACTTGGACATCTCCATATGCAACATCAATGCTGTCAACCTTTAACATCAATCTCCACCTCTCCCAGATAAGCATCGATTACTGCTTTATCTTGACAAATTTCCTGGGGTTCGCCTTCAGCTATTTTCTCCCCATGGTGGATGACCACAATACGCTCGGCAAGCGACATAATCACCCTCATCACATGCTCTACAAGTAGTAATGCGATACCGCGTTTGCTGATTTGACGCACAAGATCAATCATATGATCAGTCTCGATCGGTCGCAGCCCCGCCATGGATTCGTCTAATAAAATAATTTTTGGATCCGTGGCCAGCGCTTTGGCGACCTCTAATCGTTTTCGATAGGCTACAGAAAGACTACTGGCAGTCATATCAGCCACGTCCTGCATACCCAGAAACTCAATGATTTCCTCAGCTTTCTGGCGAGATTCGCGTCGATTATTGGTACGGTTGTACGCCCCCACCATGACATTATCGCGCACGCTGAGTTGGGGAAAAGGTTTCACCACCTGGAAGGTACGGGTCAGCCCCAGTTTACAGACTATGTCAGGTCTCAGACCTGTGATAATCTTGCCTTCAAAAGTTATATCTCCTTCGTCGGGTTTGTAAAAACCTGAAATCATATTAAAGGCAGTCGTTTTTCCCGCTCCGTTTGGACCAATCAAACCTAGAATTTGGCCTTTGTCCAAACTCAGGCTCAAATCATTCACTGCGCAAAGGCCGCCAAACCGTTTTGTAATTCCAGTTACTTCAAGCAGGGCCATTCTGGTCCTCTCCTAGTTCTTCCGAGGTGAAACGCCTGATAATCCAACGATAGATAACATGTAGTACTCCAGTCACGCCGCGAGGCATGAACATGACAGTCAATACCAAAAAAGATCCATAAACGATCAGGCTGCTTCCGCTGCGCCCACCTGTTAGAGCGCCACGCATAATCTCAGCGAAAGGCTTGTTGAGCAAAGCGCCCACGAGCGGTCCTGCTATACTTCCCAAACCACCGATGATTGGTCCTGCCATTACGATCTCTACATTTAACCCCAGGTTGAAAACCTGAGGTGGCTCGATAAAAGTCACATACATCACATAGAAACCACCACCAACCCCGGCCATGGCAGCTCCTATGACAACTGCCAACATCTTATAAAGCGATGTATTCACACCCAAAGCAGCGGCAGCATCTTCATCTTCCCGGATTGCCAAAAAGTACTTGCCCATTTTTGAACGATAGATACGGTACTGCACCAGAAGGCCAATTACCACCAGTCCGAGGGCTATATATAGGTAGGGCTCCTTGTTAGCAAAGATCATCTTGTCGAAAGCAGGGTCAGTAAGTGAAAACCACATACCCACCGCGCCTCCCACGTATTTCCATTTTAGAAACAAGGTCCTCAGCGCCACCATCAAGGCGATTGTGAATAGAGCGAAATAATCAACTTTCAATCCATACCGCAACGTAATAAAAGCAACTACAACCCCGAAAAGCCCCGCTACAAGACCAGCAATCAATATACCGACCCACGGAGAGACGAGAAAATTATTGTACAGAACTATTGTTGTGTAAGCGCCCGCCGCCAGAAAGATGATCTGCGCGATCAAAAGCTGCCCAGTGAAACCAGCAACAATGTTCCATGAGATTCCGATGAAAGCATATATTGCCGTTAAGATAAGGATGCCCAGATAATATGTTGAGTGAATAAACAAAGGTGCTAAGGCGAGCAAACCAACCAGCAAAAAACAGATCAACATTTGGGTACGATCCCAATCTAGGAGGACGCCACGAAACCAGTTGCGGACTGGACCACTTGAGGTTTTTTTTGAGATTTCAGCAGTCATGCGCGTTTCCTCCCGAACAGTCCAGCCGGTCTGAACAATAGGATGAGAATAAAAATAAGCATACTGGCAATGATTTTTACATCGCCACCCAAATAAAAACCAGCAAACGCTTCCACAACACCGATGATCAACCCGCCCAGGAATGCGCCGATAAAATTACCCATTGTGCCTAAAACCACCACCACGAAGGCGATCACCGAATATCCTTGTCCCATAGTTGGTATCATTCTATGGTTAGGGGCCAGCAATACCCCGGCCACAGCGGTTATCGCTACGCCTATACCAAAGGTTAGGTAGTAGATAAAATTAACATTGATACCCATAAGCCGAGCTGCGTCGCGTGATTGGGACACTGCCCGAATAGCCTTACCGATGCGTGTGTAATGAAGAAACAGGTATAGCAGAAGTGAAATCGTCATCGAGGCGAAGAAAGCTACGAGGCGGGCTATTGCGAAACGCAAACCAAATGCTGAAATCACCGCCGTCTCATACGGCACATGAATGGCTTTGGGTTCAGCGCTGAAGAAGAATTGAACCAAACCAACCAGCAGCATACCAACACCAACCAGCAAGATAATCTGGTTCAGCGGATGGGCATCCAACACACGTTGTACCAATCCTCGTTGGATGAGTGCTCCCAACCCAAAGATGAGCACAAGCGCAATAGGAATGATCATATAAGGATCGATACCTAATAGGGAATTCCCCAAGAAAGCGATATAAATACCCAGCATTAGAAACTCGCCATGGGCAAAGTTCACGATCACCATTACGCCATAAATCAAAGTCAGGCCAACAGCTACAAGCGCGTATATACCACCTGTAAACAAGCCATTGACGATGATCTGAAAGAAAATTTCCGGGCTCACAAAACTCTCCTTTAATAAATTATTATTAGCGGCTCAATAGGAACTGGCGGAAACCCTGAAGCGCCACTGCCAGCACCAATACCAACCCCTGCATCGCAAACTGCCAGTGGATCGGCAGCCCCAGCACAACCACAAGATTTAACAGTAACACCAACAGTGCTACACCAGCAGCCGTCCCGAAAGGGTTGCCGCGCCCGCCTGTGAATGCCGTACCGCCGACGATCGCGGCCGCAATCGAATTCATGTTATAGTCCGCGCCAAGACGTAAATCT
>DAOVCZ010000254.1 GCA_030669775.1 Chloroflexota bacterium
ACCATCCTCGCTGCCAAAATTGGCAATCCTGGGTGGCACCGGGAAAGAAGGACCTGGGCTGGCAATGAGGTGGGCGCTGGCAGGTTATACGATCATTATTGGCTCACGCAAAACCGAAAAGGCGCAGGCGACGGCTGCCAAATTGAATGAACAACTCAATATTGAAACGATCAAAGGTAAGCAGAACAATGAAGCGGCTCAAAGTGCAGATATTTGTGTGCTTACCGTGGTTTATTCAGCGCACCAGGCGGCGTTAGAAAGTTTAAAAGAGGATCTGCAGGGAAAGATACTGGTTGACGCTACAGCCAGAATTGACTTTCGTTATCCCCGCCCTCCTTCACCGCCCTCCGCTGCGCGTATTGCTCAAGATATACTGGGAGAAGGTGTGAGAGTGGTAGCCGCCTTTCAAAATGTTCCAGCGCATGTATTGAGCAAGAACCTTGGAGGAACCCTTGACACCGATGTGTTGGTGTGTGCAGATGATCCGGGGGCGGCTGATGAAATCATCAAACTAGCCGGCGCTGCTGGGATGCGGGCATATTTCGCCGGCGGTCTGGATAATGCGATCGTAGTGGAAGGATTGACATCGCTCTTGATCAGTTTGAATAAAAACTACGGCGTGAAGACGGCTAGTATTGGGGTTACAGGGATAAGGGATTAGGGATCAGGTATTTTGTAGAATCCCCATCTCTTAGCTGCCTGGGCTCCCACGACCTGGGGTTTTAGACCAAAGACTTAAACAGTGTTCTCTACTGCCGACTGAAGATTACCACATGACATTAACCCTTACCCCCCTTCCTGGAATTCCGATAATCAAACCGGGTGATGATCTGGTTCAAGTTCTGCTGGATAGTATAGAAAGAGAGGGCATTGTTCTGCAAGATGGTGACATACTGGTACTGGCGCAAAAAATCGTATCAAAATCCGAAGACCGGTTTGTAAACCTGAATCAGGTCAAACCGTCGGAAGAAGCTTTTGAGTTGGCTCACAAGACTCAAAAAAACCCTAGTTTGGTGGAATTGATCCTGCGCGAGAGCAGTTGTGTGCTGCGTACCCGCCCGGGAACGATCATTGTAGAACACCGCCTGGGGTTTGTGTGCGCAAATGCTGGTATTGACCATTCAAATGTTGGTGATATCAGCGAAGGTTTGGATGCATGGGTGCTGCTTCTGCCAGAAGATCCAGACAAATCGGCGCGTGAATTGCGAATAGGACTGGAGACTGCGAGCGCTAAAAAGTTGGGTGTATTGATCATTGACTCGCATGGTCGTGCATGGCGCATTGGGACAGTGGGGATTACGATTGGCATCGCAGGTGTGTCGGGTCTTGTTGATTTACGCGGAAAACCGGATATGTTCGGCTATCGACTGCAGACAACCGAGGTAGGAGCTGCGGATGAGTTGGCCGCGGGGGCTTCCCTCGTTATGGGGCAGTCCGATGAAAAAAACCCAGTTATTCATGTGAGAGGATTTCCATATCCACTGCGCGATGCATCCCTGGGAGAGCTATTGCGACCTGAAGAGGAGGACCTGTTTCGCTAAAACGGTCACAGCCCCATTTCTATAAATAGCGAGGATCACTGATCCTTTGATCGTGCAGATCATATAAATTGCAATAAATTTTCAGCCAGTTGGAGTTTGTCGAACTATGAAACTTATTAAAACCACTATCCCCGATCCGCTAACCCCTGAACCTTCATGAAAATTGTGGCGCTTGCCGGTGGAGTGGGTGGGGCGAAACTTGCTGACGGACTGGCACAGTTATCATTCGGGGCTGATCTCACAGTGATCGTAAATACTGGTGATGATTTTGAGCATATCGGTCTGAAAATTTGTCCAGACCTGGATACGGTTTTTTATACCTTGGCTGGCGTTGCTAACCCGGTGACTGGTTGGGGAAGAGCTGAAGAGTCCTGGCGCGCTCTGGAGATAGTGGAGACCCTGGGAGGACCAACCTGGTTTCGTTTGGGCGATCTCGATCTGGGACTGCATCTGGAGCGCAGTCGTCGGCTGCGGAGTGGAGAAACGCTGAGCCAGATAACGAGCGATTTTTGCTGTACCCTGGGAATTGGTGCCCAAATTCTTCCCATGAGCGACGACGTGGTTCCCACCCGGGTTTATACCAACGAGGGGGAAATGCCGTTCCAGGAATATTTTGTCCACCGTCAATGCCATCCCGTTGTTTCCGGCTTTCGTTTTGAAAGTGTGGAAGACGCCCAGCCTGCGCCCGGGGTGTTGGATGCGCTTACCAAAGCAGACCTGGTGATATTTTGCCCATCGAATCCGTGGGTCAGTCTGGATCCAATATTGGCGGTTCCGGGCATCCGTGATGTTCTATCGTCAAAAGGTCGTATTGTCGCTGTTTCTCCAATTATCGGTGGCAAGGCTGTAAAAGGACCGGCGGCAAAAATGTACACAGAATTGGGCATCCAACCCAGCGCGCTGTCCGTAGCTAGGCATTATGCCGATTTACTCAGCGGTTTTATCATGGATAAAATCGATGCTGAGCTCCATGAATCCATCATGGATTTGGGTATCGAAACCTGCCTTACGAATACGCTGATGACAACACAGGAAGACCGGTATCGCTTGGCAGAGGAGGTGGTTGAATTTGGGGTGATGTAGTGAAAATGTAGCTTAAAAAGATCACAGAATCTCATAATAATTTAAAGAATAACTACCAGATTCGGATATAATACTTAAGAGAGAAGAGTAATCGCCCAGGACCAGTTAGTACCAGTACGCATACATTCGTAGCTCTTTAAAAAATTTAAAATTGCGAGGTATAGAAATATATGGCTCTATGGGCGATAGTACCTGTAAAACCCCTGCGTCGAGGAAAATCGCGATTGGCTGGGGTGCTGACACCTGAAGAACGCAATGACTTAAATCGCCGTCTTTTGACTCATACGCTCGAAACACTTAATGCAATCCCCGAAATTGAGCAGGTATTAGTGATCAGCCGCGATCAGGCTGCTTTATCTTTAGCTCGGGAACACGGAGCAAGGACGGTATTGGAAAACGGAGCGCCAGAGCTGAATGTGGCATTGGCGCGTGCAACTATCGTAGTTAAAAATTATGCCACCCGCGGCTTGTTGATCGTACCGGCAGATTTACCCTTGATTTCACCGGAAGACGTAAATGCTATGCTGGAAATAGCTGTTGACCCTCCGGTTGTTGTCCTGGCTCCAGACCATCGTCGACAGGGGACGAATGCGTTATTGGTGTGCCCGGTTGGTTTGATCGAATATGATTTCGGTCCTGGTTCATTTCAGCGC
>DAOVCZ010000095.1 GCA_030669775.1 Chloroflexota bacterium
CCTGGTCGCAGGACTTATCACACCGCAATCAGGAATTGTAGAAATAGATGGTCAAGCCCTCACCCGTCCACGCCCACAATCTGGTCTGATCTTGCAAGATTATGGTTTACTTCCCTGGGCGACTGTCAGGCAGAATGCCGAGTTGGGATTGAGGGTACGCACATTTTATGGTCCTGATGGAAAACATGCTCCATCTACCAACCAAGATTCACCCAATGTGGATCATTGGCTGGATCGACTGCGTCTGACAGCTCAAGCGGATAAATATCCTGGTCAATTATCCGGGGGTCAGCGTCAGCGGACAGCTATCGCCAGAACCCTGGTGTTAAATCCGGATCTATTGTTAATGGATGAACCCTTCTCTTCTTTGGATGCACCAACACGCGAAGGTTTACAACTTCTCACTCTCGAATTGGTTTCCGAACAAAAGATAACCCTGATCCTCGTGACGCATTCTATCGAAGAAGCAACTTTCGTAGGTAAGAAAATACTTCTGCTCAAAAAACCACCAAACAAGAAGGCTGTGATAATAGATAACTTCTCGTCTGGTACGGAAGATTATCGCGATAGCGACGAATACCGCCAGTTATGCCGCGAACTTCGCAATCTCATGGATGAGATATGAAAATCCAAAAAAGACATCTTCTCTTGGCCATCCTTGCTCTAATTGCAATTTGGCAGCTCTTCGCTTGGATCATCAATCGCCCAATTTTGCCATCTCCAATCGTGGTCGGTCAGGTATTCATTGAAGAATTACAAGCTGGCTTGATTGACCACTTCCTGGCCAGCTTGTGGCGCGTCCTGGCGAGTACTGCATTGGCGATTCTGATTGCAGCACCTCTAGGGTTGATACTCGGTCAATCCAAAAGGTTAAATCGAGTGATCTCCCCGGTTATATATCTAGTCTATCCGATTCCCAAGGTTGTTCTGGTCCCTATTATCCTTTTAATTTTAGGAGTTGGCGACCTCCCTAAGATCGCGATCATCTTCCTGATCTTATTTTTCCAGATTTTAGTTCTGGTTCGGGATCAAGCTTCCGGTCTGCGACCTGAGCTGATCCAAAGTGTTCGCAGCATTGGAGCAGGACGGAGAGCACTTTTTCGTTTTGTTTATATTCCCGCCAGCTTACCCGCGGTTTTGACTGCCTTGCGACAATCGATTGGGACTGCCGTTGCTGTGCTGTACATCGCTGAACTTTTTGCCACGCAACAAGGTCTAGGGTACTATATCTTTCTCAATGGCAGCACGTTGTTCAATTACCCGGCTATGTACGCTGGTGTAGTGGCGATGAGCATTCTTGGGTTGGGGTTGTACTTCAGTGTAGATTGGCTGGAAAGACGATTCTGCAACTGGCAATTCGTCAGGTAATGATCTTCTAATTCCCACCAAATCCGTCTGATATAATTGAGCTGTGAAAGCAATACGTGATTTCCTTGAGCTGATAAAGTTCGAACACACAATATTTGCCTTACCATTTGCATATTTGGGCATGCTCTTGGCAGCCGAAGGTTGGCCCTCCTGGAGCCAATTCTTCTGGATCACAGTTGCCATGGCTGCTGCCCGTACCCTGGCAATGGGTTCTAATCGTATTGTCGATCGCTGGATCGACGCACGCAATCCACGCACTGCCCAACGTCCATTAATCACCGGTTCGATCTCTCCACGAACGGCCTGGATTGGCACAGTCTTTGCTGGAATGATCCTGGCGATGGCTGCCTGGCAACTAAGCCCATTAACATTCATCCTATTACCCGGCGCATACCTTTTCTTAATCGGGTACTCGTTCACAAAACGCTTCACCTGGACGTCGCATTTTATTTTAGGGTTCACCGATGGCCTGGCTCCAGTGGGTGCCTGGGCAGCTATCCGAAATTCCCTATTTACCCCACAGGATATACCAGCCTGGATACTTTTGGGTGTGGCAACTTTTTGGATCGCGGGATTCGATATGATTTATGCCTGTCAGGATGTCGATTTCGACCGCCAGGAAGGGCTCCAGTCGATCCCTGCCAAATTCAGCATCCCGACCGCATTGCGATTATCTTCGATCTGTCATGTGATCACCATTGGTTTACTAATTGCCTTGGGTGCAGTATCAGGGCTTGCGTGGCCCTATTGGATCGGATTGCTGGTTGTCGGCGGTCTGCTTATATGGGAACACCGGCTCATCCAACCAAACGATTTATCAAAACTGGGTGTCGCTTTCTTCAATATCAACGGTTATATCAGTATCATCCTTTTTATCGCTATTCTCGGATCACTTTACATCACATAGAAAAACCATTAGAATTTACCTCTCATATTGGATAAGTTCTATCTGGAGCAATCACTCGCATGATGAAATTAAAATTAATGGTAGCAAGCTTAATTGTTCTTACTACAGTTATCTCCCCATTTTCCGTTTCCGCAAGTGAGGCAGAATATGATCCGGTAAACACCTCTGGCGAGGTATTATGCCTGCCGGGTTCATTCTACCAACCTAAAAGCGACTGCTCATTGCTGGGACCCTCTGCATATTTATATCGAATGGCGGATCTGGGTGTGACATTCCCTCTGCATTCAGTAGCCGGCAAGGTGCCTGATCCCTCACTCACCTATGTAGATGTTCGCTATGGTGAAGTAGTCCGTCAAAATGCATCAGTTTATGCAAGCTTGGAAGATGCAGTAAAAAAGGGGAAGGTAGTGAGGAAAATTGATTCTCCCTACAGTTTCATCTCATATAGAGACGAGGCTGTAGTTGATGGCAAGCGATATTACATGGTCGATTTTGGCGGTTGGATGACAGCCAACGATATCTCCCGCATCGGCACCCCGTCATTGTTCCAGGGAAAGGCTTTTAGCCAGACACCGGAAAGATCTTTTGGATGGATTTCATTTCCAACACAAACCAAACTAACCCCAGGTTTTGCCACTGATGACTACACAGGTCGGGAAGTCTACCGTTATGAAGAAGTCCAAATTTATGCTACCGAGCTGGTGGATGATATCGAATGGTATATGATCGGTCCGGATGAATGGATCCCAGAAAAACGGGATTGGCAAAGATTGATTGGACGGGTGATCCTCAACCCGAATCCACCCGAAGGTGTAGACAATGGAAGGTGGATCGAGGTAAACCTCAAAGACCAAACTGTAGCGGTTTACGACCAGGGTCAACTGGTATTCGCCACTTTGATCGCCAGCGGGATAGAACCATTTTGGACCAGACCCGGTTTATTCCAGATCTACCAAAAATATGATTCTACTCCAATGAGAGGTGCATTTGAAGCTGACCGTTCAGATGCTTACTATCTAGAAGATGTCCCCTGGACACTGTATTACGATAAAGCCCGTGCCCTTCATGGGACATACTGGCATAATGGCTTCGGTACTCCTCGTTCACATGGATGTGTGAACATGTCGGTCGGTGATTCACGCTGGCTTTATGATTGGGTGAACGTGGGCGATTGGGTTTATGTGTGGGATCCATCCGGAGAGACGCCGACAGATCCTGAGTTTTATGGTGACGGGGGCGCGTAATATTTTCAATTAATCGATATTGTTCCCGCTTTGATTAACCCGTTAATTTACCATCTCCAAGTCTATATCCTTTATAGACTTCGAAACCATTTGAGATCAACTTCGGGGAGGAAGCCTTACCAGGATTGAATTGCATTTACCATACGCTGACCAGCGATCTGTAAACTCACTGGCGTTCAATCCGGTCACCCAGATAAATCAACTATCGAAACTCGCTGTTGGTAATTTTCACCTATATGATGGCTATGGTAAACTTTCAGGCAGATTCCAAAAATGACATTGATTTCTACAATTAAAATAACTTGATATCACGAAGAGGACATCTTGCTGACAACAATTGAAAAAATTATCTTCATCGTGGCAATCCTGCTTTCAACATATGCAGCTTATCGGGTCAGTCTGCGAATTATCCGAGTTATCGGGCGTGGACAGGGAAGTGTGGATTGGAGTGTAATACCTAATCGATTAATCGAAGTGATCTTTAAGACCGGTACATTTCAACCTGTGTTCCGCTTCAGGATATTACCTAGTTTGTTCCATGCATTAATCGGGTGGGCATTAATTTTTTATCTTCTAGTCAATATTGGTGATGTATTGGAAGGACTTATCCCGAATTATGAATTTCTCGGGGGTGGTACGCTGGGAAATTTGTTCCGAGTGACTGCTGATGTATTAAGCGTGGCAGCTCTTATCGGAATGTTGGCATTAATCATTCGTCGCTTTGTAATCAAACCAGATGATTTAACTACCCGTCAAGATATTTTAATCTCAGAGAAAGCACGTCGAGGTATACAACGTGATTCCGCCATTGTGGCAGGTTTTATCTTAATTCATGTTGGCACGCGTTTCATCGGTCAATCCTTCAAAATTGCCATACATGGGAATGATCCCTGGCAGCCATTCGCAAATGCTCTCGCCAACATTTGGGCAGGTATGAGCCTGTCATCCTTAACAATTGGATTTCACATACTTTTCTGGCTTGCTCTCGGTACGATTCTACTATTCATCCCCTATTTTCTTTATTCCAAGCACCTGCACCTGATTGTCGGCCCGATAAATTTTCTAATTCGACCTGAAAGACGTTCGCCCGGTGAATTGAGCAAGTTGGATTTTGACGATGAAAGCATAGAGCAATTTGGGGCAACCTATATCGAAGACCTTGAGTGGAAATTGATCCTGGATGCATATGCCTGTATCATGTGCTATCGCTGCCAGGAGGTATGCCCAGCCTACAATACGGGTAAAGTGCTTTCACCCGCTGCAATGGAGATTAATAAGCGCTATTTCCTGAACGGTGAAGGATCGAGACTGGCGAGCGGAGAGAGGAGTCAAATACTGCTAACTGAATTTGCCATCTCCCCGGAAGCAGTCTGGGCTTGTACCGCCTGCGGTGCATGCAATGATATTTGTCCGGTGGGAAATGAACCGATGAGAGATATTCTCGATATTCGCCGTGCACTGGTCCTGATGGAGAATGATTTCCCTGAGCAACTCCAAATCGCATTCCGAGGCATGGAACGTACTGTAAATCCCTGGAATGTTCCCCCCACTGAACGGATGAAATGGGCAGAGGGTTTGGAAGTTCCCACGATCGATCAGAATCCAGATGCAGACCTGCTGTGGTGGGTTGGTTGTGCCCCTGCGACCGATACCAGGGCTCAAAAAACCTCCCGAGCATTCGCTGAAATTCTAAATTCAGCTGGAGTCAATTACGCTGTCCTTGGTGAAAATGAAAAATGCACAGGGGATTCAGCACGCCGGGCTGGGAACGAATTCCTGTTTAACGAATTGGCTCTTGCGAATATAGAGCTGCTCAACGAAGTCAAACCAAAACGGATCGTCACCACCTGCCCACATTGTCTGCACACCATTAGTAATGAATATCCAGCTTTTGGCGGGAATTATCAAGTTATCCATCATACCCAACTGATTAATGAATTAATCAACCAGGGTCAATTAAAATTAAAAGCGGATAATAACCAGACCTTAACCTTCCATGACCCCTGTTACCTCGGACGACAAAATGATATTTTCAACGATCCTCGCCAGATATTAACCCTTACTCAAGCCAATCTTGTGGAATTGCCACGCAATGGACGTAAATCATTCTGCTGCGGTGCGGGCGGGGCTCAAATGTGGAAAGAAGAAGCAGAAGGAACTCAACGAATCAATACTGATCGTTTCCAAGAAGCGCAAAAAACAGGGGCCGATCAGCTTGCAGTTGGATGCCCTTTTTGCATGATCATGCTCAATGATGCGAAGAACGATACCAACAGCAATATGGAAATTCTCGATATTGCCGAGATAATAGTTCAATCGATAGAAAAATCATGAAATTGGGGGAATTACTAATTCTTGTAAACCGCCTCACTCACCTACAACCATGCAAATACATAATTCCTGGAGAGAATCAGCTGCAAAGACAAAACCTACAATCCCGTCAAAATATATTTAACCTTCCCATTGAAAATTTGTTGATAATCGAGGGAGCGGCGCGCGCCACTCCCTCTTTTTATTTAAGGACTCAATTATGAGGTGTTCAGGATCAGCTAGAATGAGTTCAAGGAGCACCAATGACGGACATTAAAACCATAAGTCAGGAAATTAATGTTAATCCCGAGGAGATCATTGCAGATTACCGGTTGGTCTACCACAGTAGACAGGTGAGTTTATCATTATTTGGGTTAGCGAGTACGATTAACAACCTGGCGAATCGCGCCCGGGACCACCAGCTAAAACCAGATGAAGTCCAAGATGGCACATTCACCATCACCAACCATGGCACCAGCGGTTCTCTTTTTGCATCCCCCATTATCAATCAACCACAAGCTGCGATTCTCGGCATAGGTGTTATCGAGAAGCGTGTGGTCGTGATCGATGATGCCATTGCCATCCGCCCAATGGTGTATCTATCACTGACGTTCGACCATCGCGTCCTGGACGGCGCTATCTCTGATTATTTCTTGGGCCAAGTGGTAGAATCTTTGCAGAATTGGGCATAATTTCTGTACAATTTATATCAAGAAAAATCGATAAGGAAGAATATCTGACTACAGGAGAACTGCATGAAAAGCTATGATGTCATTGTAATCGGCGCGGGGCCGGCTGGTTATGTATGTGCGATACGCGCAACTCAACTTGGGCTGAATACCGCGATTATTGAAAAGCAATGGCTTGGAGGAGTATGTCTGAATATCGGCTGTATCCCATCAAAAGCATTGCTCAAAAATGCTGAGGTCGCTCACACATTGCGTCAACGAGGCAGGGAGTTCGGCTTTTCGCTCGAGAATCTCAAATTGGATTACAGTGTAGCGGTAAAACGCAGCCGCCAGGTATCCAACCGCCTTACAAAAGGTGTCGGATTCTTGATGAAGAAAAACAAAATTGATGTTCACATGGGGACAGCTAAGTTTACAGCTCTAAATACGATTGAACTCACTGACTCAGATGGTAAGACTGAAACCATCCAGGGAAAGAATATCGTCGTGGCGACAGGCGCCAGTGCTTTTGTCCCCTCAGGATGGGAGATTGATGGCGAGCATATCCTTACCTATAACGAAGCGATCCTCCAAGAACGGCTTCCAAAATCCGTAATCATCATTGGCTCCGGGGCAATCGGTGTCGAATTCGGAACAATCTGGAACTCATACGGAGTTGAAGTCACCAT
>DAOVCZ010000086.1 GCA_030669775.1 Chloroflexota bacterium
GTTGATCGGCTTGGTGCCCACAGAGCAAGGTCGCATGCGCTGGGCTTTTATCCCAGCTCTGGTTTTGCTGGTAATTGGATCGCTGATCCTGCTTGCTTCAATCAACTTGTTTACGTTGATCTGGCCGCTGGGTTTGATCGCTCTGGGATTGCTGATCATCTATTTTGTGTTCCGGGCGCGAAAATAGTCTAGCTTGCATCGAGAATCCATTCAAAGACCAGGCAACACCAGGTTAATTATCGATTTTGTATAGCCAAGGGGGATTTCTATAGGTTAAGCCAGTTCTCAGCTGTACGGGGAAGATCGCTCATTGGACCGACATGGATGGTGCAGGTAGGCAGCGACTCGATAAAAATCTTCCCGTATCGTTTGCTGAGCACCCGGCTGTCGAGGATTGCCACGACACCGCGATCGGATTGCGTGCGGATCAGCCGTCCAAATCCCTGCCGGAAGCGTAAGATGGCTTCCGGGAGTGAGAATTGGAAAAACGGATCTTCGAATGTCTCTGCGCGGGAGGCAACGATCGGATCAGTTGGTACATCGAAAGGCAGCTTGGCGATCACCAAGACTGAAAGCGCTTCTCCAGGGACATCCACGCCCTCCCAAAAGGCACGTGTTCCGAGCAGAACCGCTTTGTCAGCGCTGCGAAAAGACTCCAGCAATGTATGGGAAGATGCCCCTTCTCCTTGTTCATAAACCATAATTCCATCTTCTGCCAGCTGAGGGGAGATCGCCTGAGAAGCAGCCCGTAGTTGAGCATATGAAGTGAACAGTACCAAAGCGCGACCGCCGGTCGCGCGGCATAGGTGAAGCAAACTCTGGTTGATCCCCCGCTGGTACGCCTGGCGCTGGTTGGGTTCAGGGATATCATTGGCCAGGTAAAGCAGAGTCGCATTTTCGTAATCAAATGGTGACCCCAATGCCAGCTCATATGCATCCACAGCTTGCAGACGCTCGCGCAGATAATCGAACTCACCTGCAGCGGTCAGTGTGGCCGAGGTGAGAATCACCGATGCTTTTTCATGCCAGAGATATCGTTCCATCAATGGTCCGATATGGAGTGGGGCTTCGTGCAGAGAGGGCATGCGACCGTCAGGCTTTACCTCAACCCAATAGATGCGATCGATCTGGGGCTCAAAGACGAATCCGTTGAGATGATCTTGCAGTTCACCCAAGCGGCGGTAAAGACTGCTGATCTGGTTGAAAACGTCCTGGCTCTCTTCAGGAAGCACTTCCACCAGCTCAGATAGCGCCTGAGAGATCTTTTCCAGGTAATTTACCAGAGAGCCTAACACTTGCTGGGCATCATCCCAATGTGCCTCAACCTCATCCCAGGCGGGTTGGGAGCGGGAAGCTGGCAGAATACGTTCCTGGTGGGCGTACTGACCGACTGGTCGACCCTCCCGTTGTTCAAGTAGGAATTGATCCAGGCATTTAAAGAACTGCTGGGAGAGCTGTTCGAACTGGAAGGCCATGTCTGTTGCCCGGGTGACCAGCTGATTGAAGGCAGCCATGTCTGTCGGAGAGAGCAGGTTTTCAGCAGAGCTCACCGCCCAACCCAGCGACCCGGTACTGGCACTGCCCAACTCTCGCAGCATGCGGACCACTTCAAAATGTGTAACCCGGTAGGAGAGTGCATTCGTGGAGGCTTCTTCAAGGTGGTGGGCTTCATCTACGATCAGGTATTCATATTCTGGCAGGACCCGGTTGCCTGTGGCCACGTCTGCCAGTAACAGGGCATGGTTGACGATCACGATGTGGGCGCTGTGGGCAGCCTGGCGGGCGCGGTAAAAAGGGCAGGCTCCACCAGTACGCTGCAGGCAGGTTTCCTGGGTGCAGGCTTCATCCTCAGCGGAAATGCGCAGCCAGACATCTCGCTCAGGGGCACCGTTCAAATTAAGTTCTGCGCGGTCACCGGAATTAGACTCCAACAACCAGACTAAGATCTTGCCCAAGATTCGTACTTCTTCGCCAGATTCTGGACCACGACGGCGAAAATTATCCAGGCGACGGGGGCAGAGATAATTCGAGCGTCCTTTGAGCACTGCAGCCTGAAAATCGAGCCCCATCGCCTGGCGCAGATCGGGTACGTCTTTATGGATCAGCTGGTCTTGGAGATTAATGGTATTGGTTGATATCACAACCCGGGCATTGTTCTCGGTCGACCACAGTGCAGCAGGGACAAGATAGGCGAAGGATTTGCCAACACCGGTGCTGGCCTCTACAAGCAGGTGACGTTCTTCGGAAAGAGCCTGGGTGACTGCCTTAACCATCTCAACCTGTTGTGGCCGGAATTCGAATTCAGCAAAAAAGTGTGAAAAGGCACCTCCATGCTCCAATATCGCCGCCACCTCGTCTGGATCGAGCGTGTGTAATTCTTGATTTGGGGATAATGGGGGTGATCCACCATCGGTCGGAGAATCACCAAACAAAGGACCAGCATAAGGGGTAGAGACTTTTCGCCCACGGATAGTCTCTTTAGAGCGTTCCTGGAGGGCTAAACGAAAACCCCAATAACCATCCCACTCAACCTGCTCGCCCATACGTACAATTTCAGCGAGTAATTCGATGGGTAAGTCAAGCGCTAAATCGTGCAGTCGTAAGTACACCCCATGGGTGACTAAGGCATCATCCAGGGCACGGTGGGTCGCCCGCAGGGGCACCATTAGCAGCTTGGAAAGCGCTGCGAGTCCATAGCGGCTGGCGTTTGGCATCAGGACGGAGGCCATCTCGTAAGTATCAATCGCATCGTTGTAGCTGAATAAGCGTTGACGCCGTAAGAAGGACAAGTCAAAGCTGATATTATGCCCAATGATGCGCGCCTCCCCAACAAAATCGGCCAATTCAGCCGATACATCGCTGAAAGGTGGGGCATTGGCGACCATCTGGTTGGTGATACCAGTCAGCTGGCTGATGAAAGGGGGGACGGCGCGCCCTGGATTCACCAAAGTAGACCATTCTTCTTCCACCCGCCTACCATTAAAACGAACTGCCCCGATCTCCATGATGGCATCCCGTTTGGGATCGAGGCCAGTAGTTTCGATATCTAAAGCCACTAAATTTGGCATGGGGGAATTATACCATCGGGGCTCATATTGGAGCTGGAACCTCTCGATATCCAGATGCTGTATCAATGAGGAGGTGATTTATAAGATTGATGATTTATGGCGATCTCAAATGAATTTATATATACAGCTCAGTCTCTAGTACAAATCTGGTTCAATATCTTTGATTTATCCTGGAGACCAATCTGTTTTTGAACGTTTCATATCCTGTTGAAGTAAACATTAAGAGCTGATAAGATAGTTTTTAAACCCAGAAGATTATCCGTTTGGATTTATGCGCTCTCCTATTAAATAATTTTGAGCATAATTATTTATTCGAGAAATCCAAAAATCCAGTAAACTCCAATCTCCAAAGCCCAGAGGTGACCATGATCTCTGCAGTAGCCAGTCGTTTGAGAGAAAATATCCAGAAAGTGATCGTTGGTAAAGATTACGTCATAAATTCGACTCTCGTGGCGGTTCTCGCCGAAGGACATCTCTTACTGGAAGATGTACCAGGGATCGGGAAAACAACGTTGGCTCACGCCCTGGCGATATCGTTAGGTTGTACTTTCCGGCGCATCCAATTCACTCCAGACTTGCTGCCATCGGATGTTACAGGGTTGAACTGGTTTAACCAGAAAAAACAGGAGTTTGAATTTCGACCAGGACCGATAATGAGCCAAGTGGTTTTAGCCGACGAGATCAACCGGGCAACGCCACGTACCCAGTCAGCCCTGTTGGAGGCTATGCAGGAGCGCCAGGTAACGATAGATGGCGTGACCCGAGCATTAAAACGCCCATTTATGGTAATGGCAACCCAAAACCCCGTGGAGTTGGAGGGGACATTTCCTCTTCCTGAGGCTCAAATAGACCGATTCCTGATGCGGATAGCGATTGGTTATCCGGAGGAAGATGAAGAAAATGCTATCCTGGAGCGCTTCCGCCTTAACGATCCGCTTCCTGAATTGGAGGCAGTTACCACCCCTGAGGAAGTGATCCAACTTCAGGCTGAGCGACGCGAGGTTAGAGTTGTTGACCCGGTGCGAGAGTATATAGTGCGAGTCGCACGGGCTACACGACAACACTCCGAGGTTGAATTGGGTGCCAGCCCACGGGCAACTCTCTCTCTTTACCAAGCGGCTCAAGCCTGGGCAGCGATTCATGACCGGGATTTCGTGCTACCTGATGATGTTAAACAAATGGCTCCCCACGTTTTGACTCACCGGTTGATGATTTCTCCTCAGGCGCAACTGCGAGGGCGAAAGATGGAGGAGTTAATCACCGATATCGTTGAGGGAGTCCCAGTGCCTGTGGAGAACTAGCGTGAGAATAAGGCGTTGGTTACTGCCTTTAGCGGTGCTTATTTATTTGGGATTAGTGTGGCATTCCGCTTACTTGGTTGTATTGCCAGTGGCTTTGTTGGTAATCTTTATATTGGCTTCATGGTGGCAAAGATATTCATTGGACGGTGTAATATATAAACGTCGCTTTCTTTACACGCGTGCGTTTCCGGGAGAAATTTACCCTCTCAAAATCGAAATTGAAAACCGGAAATTGCTTCCACTTTCCTGGTTGCGTATCCAAGACCCCTGGCCGGAGGCTGTTGCCCCAGAAGATGAAAGCGTGTTGGCTCCTAGCCATGTAGCAGATCAGGGCGTTTTAACACATGTGCTGAGCTTGCGGTGGTTCGAACGTTCTCGCCGCTCATATAATCTAGTGTTCCGGAAGAGGGGGGTATATAAGGTTGGTCCGGCGGAAATTTCATCTGGTGATTTGTTTGGCTTGTTTGATCGGAGCGGTACAATCGGTCAACCTGAAAAGCTGACGGTATTTCCTGAACTGCTCCCGGTCGGGGATATGGAGCTGCCTCCAGAAAAACCATTCGGAGACCAGCGTTCACGGCGCCGTTTGTTCGAGGATCCTAACCGCCCAATGGGGGTGCGGGAATATCACCCTGAAGATAGCTTCAGACGGGTACACTGGCCAGCTACTGCTCATACAAACACACTCCAGGTGAAAATATTCCAGCCGACCTCAGCCCAAATGATGGTTCTATGTCTAAATGTTGCTACATTCAAGCGCTATTGGGAGGGGATATACCCCGCGCTATTGGAACGTTTGATATCTGTTGCAGGCACTTTATTAAGCCGGGGTATGGATCTGGGGTATCGTGTCGGCATGATATCTAATGGCTGCCTTTCTAATTCTGATCAACCATTTCGTATCCCCCCCGGACGTTCTCCAAAACAAAAGGCGCATTTGTTAGAGGCATTAGCCGGAGTCACACCGATTGTTGTAGCTCCTTTCGAGCGGTATCTGATTCGCGAAATACCACGTGTACCTTATGGCTCAACCTTGATGATTTTGACCGCTATTACCTCTCCTGAATTGGCAGAAACGTTATTGAAGTTGAAAAGACATGAACGTCAGCTAACATTAGTTTCATTGGCAGAAGATCCACCACCCAAGTTATTTGGTATCCGTTGCGTACATATGCCGGTTCATGATAAGGAAGAATTTGTGCGTGATTATTACGAAATTTATCAGAATCCGGGCACTTAACAAAACTCCGATCTTTGATAACCATGACTCAACCAGTATTCGAAAATCAAAGTTCGCTTGAGACGGTTAAATCGTTACGTTTTAACCCCTGGCGGGAGATTGCATTGTTTAGCTCAATTATTATGGAGTTAAGTTTTTCCGTCTTGTGGTATCGTGTGATGATCAGTTTTTGGGAAAGGATTACTTATGTGCGGGCATTTGCTGTATTTGGAGGAATATTATTAGTGTCTTTTATGTTGACCCGTTTCATGAATTATTTTGACTTCAAGATGAAAATACAGCGAGCAGTACTTTTTATTTTACTTATTGGTGGCCTGCTGGTAGGATTGAAGACTTTACTTTATCCATCTGAAGGTGTAGGTCTCGGGGGGTTATTAGTTCTTCTGTTTCGTTCATTTAAAGATACGACCAGTTTCGTACCTGCCGAATTTGTTCTGATGTTAATCATCCTGTTCGTAATTTGGCGTGGTGTATCCCTAGCCGGGAAACGAATTGATCCCGGAAGGTTTCTCGGCAGCTTCCGTACTGGTATTTTTCTTTTATTCGCCTATGGTATCTCTTTTGGATTGACCGAAGATACATCTTTATTAATCTTGTATTTATTCCTGTTTTTTAGTTTATTAGGGTTGAGTGTTGCACGAATATCGGCCTTAGGCCGTCTGCGCGGAGGTCATAGTATTAATTTTGATAAGAGATGGTTGATCGGTATTTCGCTGGCTATAATGTTCATTTTGAGCATAGCGGTTATTTTTGCTACCCTGGTAAGTGGTTATGAACTAGATATTGGAATTGATCTATGGGGGTGGATTTTATTTATCCTAACTATAATAATCAGTCCTTTTGTGTGGGTTACCCTGTATTTGATCTCTATTGTTGATCAGTGGATCCATTTCGAACAGATCTTTCGATCGCTGTCAGAACTATTTAGTACGCTTAGATCAGTCCTCGAGGGTTTTCTCTCAATACTAGATAGCTTTAAGGGGGCTTTTGATTTTAGCTTTGTAACAAATCTCATCGAAGCACTTAAAGCGATAAAACCTATCATCCTTTGGAGTGGGATACTCTTGGTTGTTTTCCTCATTTTGAGGTCATTGGTTCGTCATTTCTTGAACGAAAGTACGGAAGTGGAGGAGGAATACCAGGTTGTCATTGATCAAGAGGATTTACTTGGTCTTTTGCGCGCGGCATTACGCAAAGGGATTAGAAAAATGGCAACTAGTTTGGAGGAAGTTCTCAACCTGGCAAATGCCCGGAAATTCCTGATGGCTGCTCGCATTCGACGAATTTATGCGCGTTTATTGGATTTGAGCGCTAAACTAGGACAGCCGCGGCCGCTCTCTTGTACCCCGCTGGAATTTTTACCAAGTCTAGAGATTTTATTCCCCGACTCCAGGAGGGAACTAGATGTGATCACTCAAGCCTACCTCCGCGTGCGGTATGGTGAGCTTCCAGAAACTCATCAAGAGGTGGAGGTAGTTGAAACGGCTTGGAACTGTGTGCGCTCGCATGGACAGGAAAAGTTAAGAGCAAAAAGACGCTTTCGAAAAGATGGAGAAGAGATGTTGAAATAAACGGGAAGGCGACGTGCTGAATTAGCACATCGCCATCTGGTTAGATTATTGTGACAAGTTCACTCACAACGAATTCGAGTATCGATCAGGTTTTAGACTAAAGTCTTGACAATAACGATCACCCTCCGAGGGCGTACAAAATGCGGGCGATATGTTCAGCGCCTTTCAGGTATAGATCAATACGCATGTTCTCATTGGGAGCATGCGCCTGAGAGCCTGGATAACCAACCCCGGCTGTCGCGACAGGCAGGTTGAGTATGTGAATGAAGGGGTAATTTGGCCCGGAACCGCCGATCATCGGTGTGATCTGCATCGGTTGTCCGTAAACAGGTTCCGCAGTCTGCATGACCAAGGCCACGAAGGGATCGTCTGGATCGGTGCGGGCAGGTGGCTCGCCACCAAGATAAGTGATCTCGATATCCTCAAATC
>DAOVCZ010000082.1 GCA_030669775.1 Chloroflexota bacterium
CCCCGAATGCTTGAAATCGATTTTCCAATGGAGAATCTGATTATCGATCCGTTAGTGCTGACAGTGTCCGGAATGCAGGAATTTTGCCCAGAATTACTGGAAGCAGTGCGCACGCTGCAATTTGCCTGGGATCCGCCGCCAGCCATCTCAGTTGGTCTTTCGAATGTTTCCAATGCAGTACCTCACGAAAACCGACCCTTGATGAATCGGGTCTACTGCGCCATGCTGATGGGTGTGGGACTGAAAATGATGATCGCCGATCCCCTGAATAATGAATTGAAAGAGACCATCCGTATCATCGAAGAGGGCGACGATTCCACTCCAGTCGGAAAGTTGTACCTCAAGATCGCCGAACGCATAGCGAACATGGAAGAACTCAAAATTGAAGATGTTGACCTGAACGATCCAAAACAGGCGGACATCTGGAAAACAGTTCAAGTTCTGCTCAACAAAGTCATCTACGCAGATTCCTATCTGCAGCAATAACGATTACCTATCCAATTGGGTCCTTTCTTCTCTCAAATAGGAGAACATGATGCTTATCGAAAAAGAGCCCGTCAATGTTGATGAGCTGCTTGCCAAAGCAGAGAAACCCTCGGCCGATGCCATGGTATTGCATCCTTTCTACCGGGGGAAAATTGAAACTGCTTTGAAGTGCTGTGTTCGAGATTTTCAAGACTTCGCTATCTGGTACACCCCCGGTGTGGCAGCACCATGCCGGGCAATCGCTGAACAACCAGAATTAGTCTACGAATACACGAATAAATGGAACACTGTAGCTGTGGTCAGCGATGGCACACGCGTGCTGGGGCTTGGTGATATCGGACCGAAAGCAGGTCTACCTGTTATGGAAGGTAAAGCCCTGCTGTATAAATATCTGGGTGGTGTGGATGGTGTGCCTATCATGCTGGATACCAAAGACCCGGATCAGATCATCAATACTGTGACCATGCTTCAACCAGGATTTGGTGGTGTAAATCTGGAAGATATCTCCCAACCCAAGTGTTTCTATATCCTTGATACCCTGCGAGAAAAAGCAGAAATCCCAGTCTGGCATGATGACCAGCAAGGCACAGCCACAGTTACTCTAGCAGCGTTGATCAACGCGCTGAAGATCGTTAGCAAGGAGATGAGCGAGGTAAAAATAACCTTCATCGGCAGCGGTGCCTCCAATGTTGCTTGCTCCCGCTTAATCTTTGGTTCAGGGGTGGATCCTGCAAAATGCTTGATGGTGGACAGCAAAGGGATCCTCGGTAAACACAGGCATGATTTAGAGCTGCGTAAAGCCGAATACGTTGATAAATGGCGTTTATGCCAAATAACAAACCAAGAGGGCCGCCAAGGAAATATCCCCGAGGCGATGAAAGATGCCGATGTGGTCATAGCTTTGAGCCGCTCAGGTCCCGGCGTCATCCTCAAGGAATGGGTGGAGTTGATGGCAAAGGATGCCATTATCTTCGCCTGCGCCAACCCGGTGCCTGAAATCTGGCCCTGGGAAGCTAAAGCAGGTGGCGCGCGGATTGTGGCTACTGGGCGATCGGATTTCCCAAATCAGGTGAACAATTCTCTGGGTTTTCCAGGTATCTTCCGTGGAGCATTGGATGTCAGGGCAAGCACTATTACTGATGAGATGTGCTTCGCGGCTGCCAAAGCACTCGCTGACCATGTCGGCGATCACCTGGATGAGGAGCAAATTCTTCCGACGATGGATGATTGGGAAGTCTTCCCCCGCGAAGCTGTTGCTGTAGCTTTGAAAGCTCAGGAACAAGGTGTAGCCAAATTAACTCTAAGCCATGACGAAATATACGCACAGGCTCACCGGATCATCAAGCGCTCGCGTGACTTAACACACTCCATGATGGAGCAGGAGTTCATCAAAACTGCACCTGGAGATTAAACCCCATCTTCAGTTCTCCATATGGCAGTTTCTTGGATTGCTTTCACTTGAATAACATCAATAATTAAAACAAATGAGGTGAACTATGTACGACTTGATCGTCGTCGGAGGGGGACCTGCCGGTCTGACCGCCACGGTTTATGCTATACGCAAACGGTTAAACGTGTTGATGATTTCTAAAGACCTGGGTGGAAAAACGAATTATCGTCTGGCTTTACCCTGGATTGAGGATTATCAGGTCATCCACGGATTAGAGATCGTCAACAAATTCCGCAGCGAGCTTGAATACCTAGAATTTGCCCGCCATATGGAACCCGTTGACCAAATTGAAAAAGATGATTCTGGATTCATCGTCCGCACTCGCGGTGGCGGAAATTTAAGCGCGAAAGCTGTGATCATCGCCTCTGGCACAGAGCAGCAGCGCCTAGAAGTGCCTGGAGAGAAGCAGTTTATTATGCGCGGCCTATGCTATTCAGCCCTGAGCTATGCGCCATTATTCATTGACCGGAAAACCGTGGTTGTTGGTGAAGGTGATTTGGCATTACGCTCAGCAGCCGAGTTGGCTACGGTTGCCAAACATGTCCACTTGATTGGATTGTCTGGCGACGTACTAACAACCGCGCTGGGAAAGAAATTAGCCCAATTACCTAATGTGACCATCCTGGAAAATCACTCCGTAACCGAGGTAAAGGGAAATGGATTTGCCAACCAATTGACTGTGCAAAATCCAGATGGGAAAGAAGAAACCATAGAAGCTGAGGGCACTTTCATCGAAATGAACCTGATCCCCAACTCTCAAATGGTTGAGAATCTCGTCGATCTCGATGACCAAGGTCGCATAAAAGTAGATTGTTATGCTCGCACCAATGTTCCTGGAGTGTTTGCCGCTGGCGATGTAACCGACAGCTACGCCGAGCAGGTTCTGGTGGCAGTTGGTGAAGGTGCAAAAGCTTCTTTAAGTGCCTATGAATATCTACTACCAATGCTTTAACAAGGAATATGAGGAGAACACAAATAATTCGATTTCCCTAGTTGGGAATAGCGTGAAAATTAATTGTCAAATGAGATTTGATCCCCTAAAAATCGGGGATCTAATCTCATTTAAACAAAGGACATATTACCAGGAATTTATTGACGAATGACACATACAAAAATTCATCCCTGTATCTATAATAACGATAAGAATAGGGGTATTTATCCTATTCGCCGTCCACAACACTAATAACCCACGTTCTTCGGGGGAGGCATTAATGGAAACTATGACGACCCAGAATTTCCAAGGTGAACCAGCCGCAACCCTGGTTGTGGGCGGCGGCATTGGGGGTATGCGTGCCGCACTTGACCTGGCAGACGCGGGATTGAAGGTTTACCTGGTAGAGCAAACACCCGGTCTGGGAGGGCGAGTTGCTCAACTTGGCTACATGTTCCCACAGCACGATTGTGTTCTCTGTCGTGGGACTGCCGATCACGGCTATGGCTGTACAAGACCATCCATCTCCCCAGCATATATCCAGCACAACCAACATCCAAATATCGAGATTTTGACCAATACCAACGTACTTGAAGTAGAAGGTCAAGCCGGCGATTTTACCGTATCTCTACGACAGGAACCTCGTTACGTGGATATCGACCGCTGCACGAGCTGTGGCAAATGTGCTGAAGTTTGCCCAGTCGAGCTGCCCGACAGCTACCAATTAGGCATGACCAACCGTAAAGCCGCTTATAAGGTAGCTGCTCGAGCGACACCAGATGCATATGTGATCGATAAAGGTCCTTATTGTGAGGATTGTGGTGAATGTGTCTCCATTTGTCCAACTGAGGCGATCAACCTCGCCGAACAACCCCGTTTGGTGACCATCGAAGTCGGTGCAATCATACTGGCGCTCGGTTTCAAAATCTACGATTCACTGGAGCTGGAAGAACTGGGATATGGCAGGTATCCAAACGTCGTTCAAGCCATGCAGTACGAACGATTAGCCAGCCGTTCTGGACCCACTGAGGGCATCATCACTCGACCTTCAGACGGAAAACAGCCGCGTTCGATCGCCTGGCTGCAGTGTATCGGCTCTCGTGACAAAAATAACACTTATTGTTCTTCGATTTGTTGTATGTACGCGACCAAAGAGGCTATCCTGGCCAAGCAGCGTCTGGGTCAGGAGATCGATTGCAGCGTGTTCATCATGGATGAACGCGCCTTCAACAAGGAATACAGCGCCTACTTCTCCAAAGCGAGAGACAGCCACAATATTCAGTACCACCACTGCCGGGTCTCAGAAATCAAAGAAGATCAGCATACCGGTGATCTTATCTTGCACTACGCCACGCCAAACGGCGAACTGCACCAGGAACGATTTGAAATGGTTGTTCTGGCAACAGGTCTGCAGCCGCCAGAATCAGCCAGGTATCTCGCAGATAACCTGGGAATTGAGCTAAATCAATACGGTTTCTGCCAGACGGATAAATTCACCCCTCTGCAAACCACATGTCCGGGAGTTTTTGTTTGCGGAGCATTTTCTTCTCCGAAAGAGATCGTTGAGACCATAATCGATGCCAGCGGTGCCGCAGCCGAAGTGATGCGCCTGCTCAATGACCGTCTGCACACCCATAAATACACCCGTCAATATCCATTCCTGACTGTTGATAGTCTGCCTCCAGAGCGCGACGTGAGTGCCGAAGAACCACGGGTCGGCGTATTCGCCTGCACTTGTGGTGGAACAATCAGCGAGGTTATTGACGTTCCAGCCTTGCTTCACAATGTCAGCCATCTGCAAAATGTCTCCTCTGTGGATATGATCGAATATGCATGTTTCCCCGAGGTACAGGATCAACTGATTCAACGCATCAAAGAAGAGAAACTCAACCGGGTTGTGATCGCCGCCTGCAGCAATCGCACCCATGAATCACTCTTCCAGCGCAGCATCCGCATGGCAGGCCTCAACCCATATCTGCTGGAAGTCGTCAACCTGCGGGAACAATGCAGCTTTGTTCATCAAGAACAGTTACCCTTGGCGAATCGCAAAGCCACCGAGATGGTTCGTATAGCGATTGGGCGGGTTATAGCAGCCCAGCCAGTCTATAAGCATCAACACCACTGCCTGCCCAGTGCTCTGGTGATCGGTGGTGGTGTCTCCGGCATGACTTCCGCCCTGGCGATCGCCGATAGCGGATATGATGTCCACCTAGTAGAGCGATCTCAAAACCTGGGAGGCAACCTTAGAAATATATATTATGTTGCTGAGGGTTATAACCCACAACGCCTGCTGCGGGATTTGATCAACCGTGTACGAGCGCACACCCGCATCGTGATTCACACCAGGACTGAGCTTGTCAGTCATTCAGGTCATGTGGGTCACTTTATCACTGAGCTGCAAACCAGGCGAAATGGATTCAGCGATTCGATTAAGATCGAACATGGGGTTACCATTGTCGCTACCGGGGCACAGGAAACCCGCCAGCACTCCTTGCTAGAATTTCCGCAGGTGATCACCCAACAAGAATTAGAAGAGAAGATCATTCACCACCCGGAGGACATCGCAGCCCTTAAAAATGTGGTCATGATCCAGTGTGTGCGACCTGAAGGTTTTCCGGATTACTGCTCGCGGGTCTGCTGCACCAACACGATGAAGAATGCCATCCGGTTGAAGCTTTTCAACCCTTCCTGCCAGGTTAGTGTGCTCTATAAAAATATCGTTACCTACGGATTTCGGGAAGAGTATTACACTGAGACGCGCCGCCTTGGGGTGGTATTTATCCGCTACACGGACGAAAAACCGCCTGATGTGATCCTCAAAGAAAACCAGCTTTTCGTCCGGGTTTATGATATTTCTCTGGATCGCTGGCTTGATTTACCCGCCGATATGATCCCCATGAGCATGTCGATTGCCCCCGCAGATGGCAGCCAGGAATTATCGCAAATGCTGCGCGTACCTCTCTCCAGTGAGGGATTCTACCAAGAGGCTCAACTGAAGCTGCGCCCGATGGATTTCATGCGGGATGGTATTTTCCTGGCTGGGATGGCTCACTATCCAAAGTTCATCGAAGAGAGCATCAGCCATGCCCTGGCGGCGGCTGGTCGGGCGTTAAGTCTTCTCTCTCAGGAGACGCTTTATTTGGGTGGTGTAGTTGCTGAAGTCGATCCGGATAAATGCGTTGGCTGCCTCACCTGCACCCGCATCTGTCCCTTCGCCATCCCCCAGATGGTAGATCAGGAAGACCGTCCAGGTGTCGGCGGATTGGGTGGAGCAGCATATATCGATCCGGCTTTGTGCCAGGGTTGCGGAACCTGCACCGGAGAGTGTCCCGCCAATGCCATCCAGCTGATCCATTACACCGATGAACAGATGATGTTGCGGGAGATTGAAGGTCTGGGAACCTGGCAAACAATACCGGTCGCTGGTGACTAAGCAAAGGGATAATCACATCAATGACAACACACCAACCTAGGAAATCCTTCGAACCAGAGCTAACCGCATTCTATTGTATTTATTGCGGTTACATGGCAGCCGATACAGCAGGTGCTCTAGGTGTTCAATACCCAGCTAATGTGAAATTTGTGCGTATGCCATGTACGGGCAAGACGGATATTCGATATCTTTTAGAAGCATTTGAGCAAGGAGCCGATGGCGTTTTCGTGGTAGCCTGTCCGATCGGAAACTGCCACCATGTACGCGGCAACGAACGCGGGTTGGCTCGCTTACAGCGGGCACAAAAAATTCTTGATGAAATCGGGCTGGGTAGTGACCGGTTGGAAATGTTCTTCATGTCCGGCAGCCAAGCACATACTTTTGCTTCCGCGGTCGATAAGATGACAGATCGCATTCGCAAGCTGGGACCAAACCCGCTCAAGGGAGAATCCCCTTCAGATATCAAGAATGAATTCGAAGACAAATTAGAGTTTCGCGGCAGACGCCTCTCACCAGGATAGAGGCTTAAGGAGTCTGGATGGCGATAAGCAAGCCTGATCCTAAAACAAAGATACCCACCGGCGCGGTTATGGTTGTCGGAGGTGGGATCGCGGGCATGCAGGCTTCCCTTGACCTGGCAGACCAGGGATTTAAGGTTTATCTTGTCGAAGCGAAGTCAGCAATCGGCGGAAAAATGGCCCAGCTGGATAAAACCTTTCCCACAAATGATTGTGCCATGTGTATCATCTCCCCGAAACTGGTCGAGACAGGTCGTCATCCAAATATTGAAATCCTCACCAATTCGAGAGTCAAAGATATCATGGGCGAGCCGGGAGATTTTTCAATCACCGTCCACCATGAGCCACGCTATATAGACCTTACCAAATGCAACGCCTGCGGCGATTGCGCTGAAGTCTGTCCTGTGGTAGTCCCGGATTCTTTCAATGAGGGATTGTCTCAACGCCGGGCAGCCTACAAACTTTACCCACAAGCGGTACCCAACGCATACGCCATTGAGAAACGCGGTATCGCTCCCTGCCGGGATGCCTGTCCAGCTGGACAACGCGCCCAGGGATATATCGCTTTAATCCGAGAGGGTCGCTGGGATGACGCCTTACGGGTAATCAAGATGGATAATCCCTTCCCCGGTATTTGTGGACGCATCTGCAACCACCGTTGTGAGACAGCCTGCAACCGGGGATTGGTCGACGAACCGATTAATATCCGAGCGCTGAAACGCTTTATCACTGATCAAGTTTATGCCAACCCCCGTGAGATGGTTGAACCAGCTGAGGTTTTATATCCCGACAAGCGGGTGGCCATCATAGGCGCTGGCCCGTGCGGCTTGACTACAGCACAAGACCTGGTGCGAGCTGGATACCCAGTTGCGATCCTCGAAGCCATGCCAGTTGCCGGCGGGATGCTACGTTTGGGGGTACCGGAATATCGACTCCCCACCGAGATCATCGAACGTGAGGTCCAGGATATCGTTGATTTAGGCGTGGACCTACACCTGAACACTCAAGTAGACAAC
>DAOVCZ010000027.1 GCA_030669775.1 Chloroflexota bacterium
TAAGTCCGCCAGATTGGACTACATCCTTTAGTAAGTGGATTTATCTAAAAGAACAACGCTTTGAATATAACAGAAAAGCTTCAAAATGTGGTTTATAAATAATAATCAACAATTATAGTTTATTAAGGTGGCTTACCTCAAAATAACAAAATGGTATAATTTCGCCGATATTCGACTTACACATCACTCAAATGCAATCAACGGGGGTGGTTGGGTCCCGGTGGGCTCCCCGGTCTTCAAAACCGGTGGCGGGTCGCGTTGCGAGCCGCGGTGGGTTCGACTCCCATCCACTCCCGCCTTCTCTTAAATAAACTTTGATCAAGTAAGTCACAAAAATAAATAACTGAAACCAAATTATGACCATTCCTAATACCCAATCAATATATCCTGCCTCCCAACCGGATCCATACCTGCCCCTGGTAAAGCAGGTATTTCGCATTGAGGAGGTCACCTGGGGAAATGAGAAACAGCATTTCCTCGTCCGCTATCGTGGAAAGCTATTGATTGAATCCCAGGATGCATATGCCAAACTCTCTAAAGGCTTGCAATCACTGGATGTCACACCACTGTTTCGCGTCGAGGGTGGCAGTGAAACCATCATTCTTCTTAAAGGGATTATCAAACCAAAACCATCTAATCCCTGGATTAATCTCATTCTATTTATTATTACCGGGATAAGTGTCGTTTTTGCAGGGACACTTGTTGAATATCGCGGGCCGCTTACATCTGATTTGAGCGAATTACTGCCTCATTTCCTGCCTGCGCTATACCGGGGTATGGCATTTGCTGCCAGCCTTTTGGCGATTTTATTGGCACATGAATTTGGTCATTATCTTGCCGCCCGCTATCATCGCTCGGAAGTTACACTCCCTTACTTTATCCCCTTCCCTTTCAGCCCATTCGGCACTATGGGAGCTTTCATTCAGCTCAAAGAACCACCAAAAAACAAGCGCATTTTGCTCGATATAGGTATTGCTGGACCCTTAGCAGGATTGGTGATCGCAATCCCGTTATTATTACTCGGTCTTTACCTATCTCAAACAGACAAATTACCGTTGTTCCTGGCTCAAGGACAGGTAATCAGTTTGGAAGGTAACTCACTGCTTTATTTGATGATGAAATTCGTCGTATTTGGCCAATGGCTACCAGCTCCAGTGAACTTAGCTGGATTAAATCCATTGGTTTATTGGCTGCGTTATTTTTTCACCGGGCAACCCATCCCATATGGCGCAGTTGATGTATTGCTTCATCCAGTTGCCTGGGCAGGTTGGGCGGGTCTCTTGGTTACTGCACTCAATCTCATCCCCGCCGGGCAGCTCGATGGAGGTCATATTCTATACGCCTTATTTGGGAAAAGATCGGGCATTATCTTGCCCTTCATCTTGGTTGCTTTAATTCTCTTGGGTACAGTTTGGTCGGGTTGGTGGCTGTGGGCTTTCCTGATCTTTTTGCTTGGTCGCTCTCACGCAGAGCCACTCGATCAAATCACACTTCTGGATTCCCGGAGGAAGGCCTTGGCAGTATTTGGCTTGGTGATTTTCGTGCTGGTCTTCACCCCAATCCCCATGAGTATTTTCTCTTGATCCCAGATTGTATCGCTCCGTGATCTAAAGTTACTATTTCCCCAACTTCCCTAAGTCGAATAACAATTACGGGCGTACTTCAACCAGGGCTTTTACCTCAGCGATCGGAGGCCCTAAACTAAATACCTCGATTTTAAATTCTCGACTAGCACCTGGTTCGAGCAAGCCAAATTGCTCAAGTTTTCGAACACCGACCACCCTGCCTTCACTGTCATAAGCCGTCACGACTACCCATACCAAATTTCCAGGTGAGCTCTTCGCTGGAATACCAATTGATCCACTTACTTCCGCGTGCAATCCACCCGCGGATATCACCACCTCATCCATTTCCAACCAAGCATTTAGATAGCGAGCATCATTTTTGGGGACTGGTTGAGCGGTTAATACATTGGTGGTTGCTTGAAACTCCCCAGGATTATTACCTGGGAAAAATATAACCAGCGGGATATCCTCATCTGCCGATAGCCTGTTTATTGCAGTGATAGCAATTCCTTCTGCAAACATTTCCCCCCCTTCATCATAAAGAACGACCCGAGCTGAGATGTTCTCCAAAGCTCTGGAGCGGTCATTTGTTACAAGCAGGAAACACCAGATGCCATCCGGTACAGCATAGCAATCTGTACTGGTTAGAATTAACGGAATGGGGGTGGCTGTCATTGGGCTCGGGGGAACGCTATCTCCCAGTGGGATAATCAAGACAGTGCCAACCGAAAGCAACCTGGGATTAACTTCTGGATTTACTGCTTGCAGTTCTTCCAGGCTGATGCCATGTCGCAAAGCAATAGCCAGCATTGTATCTCCTTCTACAATTGTATAAGTCAGCGGAGTTGGGGTTGGGGTTGGTAGGTCGGTGGGAGTAACAACCACAGGTGTGCTGACATCCGGCTCTTGGCTTGGAGTTAGACTTATATATGGAGTTAACAACACTGGAGGGGTGACTACCGGCGTGGGCGACGGTTGGGCATTGAGGCAACTACTCATACCGATAATTAGAAACAGAAAAGCCGAAAAGATCTTCAAAGACAGCTGAATATTGAAAAACATTGCTGGAATTATAACTCAGCGCCCACACCTTACAGATATAAGAGGTCGTAGTCTCTCACCTTGTCCCTCATCTTTTACTATGCTATATTCAGCTCAGAGGTTCGCGATGGCTGATGACAAAATGCTTCAAGAAGCGATAGAAGCGGTGGCAAATGGTCAACGCGAGCGCGCCCGTGATTTATTAACCCGTTTGCTGCGAGCCAACCAATCCAACCCGAAGTATTGGCTTTGGATGAGCTCAATTGTAGATACAACTAAAGAACGAGTTTACTGTTTACAGAAGGTTATCGGGTTAGAGCCCAATAATCGTGCAGCCAAACTCGGGCTGGTATTGGATGGCATCAACCCTCCTGATAAGGGGCTGCAACCGATACCAATCGTACCCAGAAATTGGGAAGAGGCATACAAAGCACGTTCTTTGGAGAGCGGTCCTAAAAAACTCATCCGGCGAATGGCTTATCTAGGGGCAGGTGTACTGGTTCTGGGACTTATATTGCTCGGTTTTTTGGGTCCCCGCATGAAGACCTATGGCTATTTTGGTGGCGTTCAACTCACAATAACCCCACATTTCGAGACGGTTGCAGCTACCGCGACCTTACTGCCGACAAATACACCTCGTGTTGTAACACCCACACCCACTTTTATTGGACCAACTCCTTTGTGGATGTTCCTTGAAGCGACCTATACTCCAACTCCGCTTTATGTAAATACACCACATCCAGTGACTGAAGCCTACAGAGCTGGAATTCGTGCCTTTACCAGCGGCAATTTCGAGGAAATGGTGGTTTTCATGGAGCAGGCTACCCGTGCCGAGCCACAATCTGCCGATACATATTATTATCTTGGTGAAGCTTACCTGTTACTCGATGACCCGGAAAAAGCCTTATTCGCCTATGAAAAAGCAATAGAAACCAATCCTAATTTTGCTCCAGCATATCTTGGTCGGGCCAAAGCAATGACAACGCTAGATCCCGAATTCGATATTGAAACCGATTTAACTCAGTCAGTTGCCCTGGATCCTGATCTCGCCGCAGCTCATCTGGAATTAACCGCTTTCTATTTGTCTATTGGCAATTATGATCAGGCATTAGAAGCCCTTGAGATCACCGAAAAATTGGCTCCTGAATCACCTTTGGTATACGCCTACCGTTCCCAGGCCTATCTGCACACTGGTGAGTATGAAATGGCACTAGAAGCTGCTCAACAAGCTTACGAACTCGATCAAACAATCCTTTCCGTTTATCTAACCCTGGGAAATCTGCATTTACTTTCAGGAAATGCTGAGGAAGCAAGTCACTTCCTTGAAATATATTTACGCTATATTAAAAATGATGCAAACGCTTGGGCAGCATACGGTCGCGCGCTTTTCGAAAACGAGGATCAATATGAAGAAGCGATGCAGGCTTTTGATCTGGCCCTTTCCTTGGACGAGAACTCATTTATCGCCTTGCTATATCGGGGATTATCATATTTAGAGGCAGGTGAAGGTCAATTAGCTGTCAACGATTTATTCATCGCTCGCAATTTCGACCGGGAGTCATTCGTCGCGAGTCTGGGACTTGCAAGAGCATTGTCCCTTGCTGAACGATATAATGATGCAATCAGCCAATTTAATGGCAGCGAACAACTTGCCACAACTGATCAACAACAAGCTGAGGTATACTATTGGCGCGCTAAAACTTTTATTGCTACCGGCGATGTAAGATCTGCTGTTGAAGATTATCAAGCCTTGCTTGAATTACCTGTTGAAAATGTCTCGGAAGAATGGCTTGAAGTTGCCCAGGAATATATCATCCAACTTACACCTACACCGACGATGACACCTTCGCCGATTCCAGCGACGAAAACACCAACCGTTGCTACACCAACCTCGACATCCACAATGACCGCATCACCTACTGTTGTAACTCCGAGCCCTACCAGTACAGGAACTCCAGCGGCTTCCGAAGTAACACCAAGCCCAACAACAACTCCACGGCCTTCTCGAACACCCCAGAACAAACACTAAAAGATTTGTGGCATATTGAAATGCCCAAGAACGAGAACACATCCCCAATTTATTTCCAAATTCTGGTTCTCACCCTGAGCATCGTCTCATTGATTCTGGGCACCATTTTATCCCCTCCATCTCTCAACGAATTCATACCCTTCTTAATCCTTGTCGTGTTCATCGCGCTCCTGGAATTCACCCCGCTCGATCTGCTCAACTACAGGTATTCGCTGGTTCATATCGTCGTTTTCAGCGGCGGGATATTGTATGGATCAGGGCTGGTTGCCTGGGCATGTGTTTTGGGGATTGGCACAGCGATTGGTCTGCAGCTCGTATTCCCTCTTCGATTGAGACCATATTCATCAAGCGTGAAACCAACATTTTTTGGTGGATTGTTCGAACTGGGACACAATTTGGTATCACTGGTTTTCGCATTATCAGTTTTCGGGATAGCGAAAGGGATATCCTCATTTGAGATTGGGATAAACCAAAATTGGTTAGTGATTCTTAGTGCTGGACTGCTCTTCGGAGCAATTCACGGTTCAATTTACATAATTAGCACTCGTTTTCTTGCCTCCCAACAAACCCCACGAGCGCGCTGGGATTATTTGGCGCTCATATCAATCGAAATCCTGCCGGTTTATCTGGGATTTACGACTCTCCTGACATATCCATTCTTGAAAAATGGTTCCCTGATTGTTTTAGGCGTATCTACATTCGCTTTAGGTCTGTTAATTCACTATCTCAGTGCACCACGCAGAAACCTTGAACGACGCTTACAAGAATTATCCGCGTTAGAGGAAATCAGCAAAGCTCTCAGCAGCGATATTGATCTCGAAAAACTGCTCAGCGCTATCCAGGTTCAAGTGACCAACCTGCTCAATGTGGATAATTTTTACGTTGCTCTACTCGATCCCGTTGACCAACAAATCTGGTACCCACTCGCGGTTAAGAACGGCACCCGGCAGAATTGGCCACGCCGACCACTGACTGATCGCCTCACAGACCGGGTAATCCTGGAAAGTAATTCGATATTAATCCCTCATCATGCCGCCCAACAATTAACCAAGATCGGTCTGCCATCCGGTGAAGATGCACCCTTTGCCTGGATTGGGGTTCCACTGATCACTTCCGAACAATCCATAGGCTGTTTAGCCCTTTTCTCGCTGACCTCGGAAGTTGAATTTTCTCAAGATGATCTGAACTTACTCACTATTCTTTCTGGCCAAACGAGTGTCGCCATTGAAATTTCCTTACACAACGCATTATTATCCTCAGATATCACCATCGGTCGGGATCGATTGACAACTATTCTAAACTCGGTTCGTGATGGTTTGATATTAATTGATACCGATGGAAAAATTACATTAATCAATGAGGCAGTCACTCGTTTGAGCGGAATACCACAAAGTGAGTTTATTGGTCATGTGCTAAAGGATTTGCCAACAGATGTAATCGAAACGATCGGTTTTACCATCCAGGAGGCTGGTGAGCTGCTTGAGAGAATTAATCTTGACGAAGTTCCAGAATTTAATAAGCAATCCTACACAAAGGTAAATCGCGTTCAAGAATTAGTCATCGAACGATCGCTTATCCCAGTCGATGGTGAGTCAGATCAACTCGCGGGATTGATTATCTTGCTCCGTGATATCACCGATGAGTATAAGATAAAGCAAGCTCAAGATCTGATCAGCGAGACCCTGGTACATGATTTACGCTCACCACTCAGTTCAACGATAAGTGCCTTGGATGTGATCCATGATTCGTTCTTAAGTGGTGATCCAGCAGGAATTGTTGAACCTTCAATCCAGATTGCACAGCGCAGCTCTCGTCGAATGCTGGCGATGGTTGAATCGATACTCGAAATCACCAGAATGGAATCGGGCAACATTGAGCTATCACTCTCTAAAGTCAATATTGAGACACTTTTAGAAGATTCCGTATCGGAATTCACTACTGTCTCCCTGGAATATGAAGTCTCAATAAGCGTAAAATACCCCTCTGATCTCCCTACTGTGCGGATGGACAAAAATAAGATCCATCGGGTAATAAACAATTTAATTGATAATGCATTGAAGTATACGCCGAAAAATGGCGAGATTTTGATAACTGCGGGAATTAATAATCAAGAATTATTGGAAATCCGGGTAATTGATTCCGGGCCGGGGATTCCCAAGGAATATCAAAAGAGGATTTTCGAGCGATTTGCTCAGATTCCTGGTATGCCAAGCCGGAAGCGTGGCTCAGGATTAGGATTAACTTATTGCCGTTTAGCTATCGAAGCACATGGGGGAGAAATCTGGGTAGACGACAATCCCGGTGGGGGAAGTACATTCATTTTCACATTGCCAGTTGCGGGTCCAGATGAACAGGGAGATTAAGCCAAGTAAGAGTCAATTCTGCCATTTTATTGAGCTAATTCAAGGTTAACCAACTGGCAAATCTCTACTAATTTCTTAATGACTTAATTATGCTATGTACTCAAAATATGCCCATAACCGTAATTCGGAAAAAGATTAACAAATTTCTATTACAGCTAGCCTTGCAGACGGGAATATTGCGCGCTATAATCTCAGACGTATAAAACCTTATTATTTTATTGCGGTACTGAGTTGTACAATGCCGATTTATACTTACCAGTGTGATAACTGTGGTGTCCGTTTTGAACGCCACCAGAAATTCTCCGAAAAACCATTTTCCATATGCCCAGAGTGTTCAAAGATGACTTTACGAAAGATATTCACTCCGGTGGGTATCGTTTTTAAGGGTTCTGGATTTTATGCTACAGATCATCGCTCACCATCGGGTGGGTCCCGCAAGAATGGCAGCACAATGGATGATAGTGAAAGCGAAAGCAAACCAAAGAAAGTGAGTGAAGGGGAAGGAAATAAGGAACCGATAAAGGAGTCAAAGAAGAAAACCGATTAATTTATTTTAGGTTTGCCTATCAGAATTGTATACCAATCGTAAGGCGTCTCCGCGACCGGAGACGCCTTTTTTTGATACAATCAAGCAATAAATATTTTTATATTTGTAAAATCCGCAATGGTTTTAGGCAGAAGTGCGATCTACCAAGACGATTTGTGATAGGCTCCTCGGCCAGGACTCGAACCTGGAACCTAGCGGTTAACAGCCGCCCGCTCTACCGAATTGAGCTACCGAGGAAAATGGCGTATGGATTATATACACAAGCAGAATGCATGTCAAGGCGATTAACTGGCGCATTGGAAAATCGACACTTAGATGGCGGGATGAGCAGAGGACTGGGCATTAACACTTACAAATACTGACGAGGCAAATATGGCAATTAAAGGTAATCTCCACGATTTCACGCTGACTCAACTGCTGAATTTGATCAATCTTGCCCAAAAAACCGGGACATTAGTGGTAGAGGGTTCAAATGAGGCGATAGAAGTGTTTTTCACCGATGGGAAATTAGCGTACGCCCAAACAGGGCAAGAAGACAACAGCCTTGTAGGGATTCTCCACAAATCTCAGCTCTTATCCTCCGCCCAATTTCGGGGGATAAAAGCCAATGTGAACGGGATGAGCGACAAGGAATTAGGGCTGTTGCTAATAAACGCAAATTACTTTAGCCAACAAGATATCTTACTCAGTTTACAAAACCATTTCGTTGATGTTTTGAATCGACTTTTTACCTGGATGGAGGGATTCTTCCAATTCGAAACTGATGTATCACCACCTGAAGATAAAATCACAGTCCGCGTGAATTTGGAGAATATAATCCTGGAAGGATCGCGCCAGATTCGGGAATTGGAGCACCTCGAAGAGGAGATTCCTAGCTTAGAAATAGGGGTAAAGTTTGTTGATCGACCAGGAGCCAATGTTGCCAATCTTAAACTCAGCACTGAAGAGTGGCGGGTAATCCCATATATAGATCCAAAAAACACACTCCGCCAAATAGCAAAGGTAACAGAACTTACCGATATCGAAATCAGGCAGGTAATCTACAGCCTTGTGCAAGCAGGTATTGTTGAGATGGTCAGATCGATTAGCCATCAAGGTACACCTCCATCACCCCGATTACCAGACCATATTGTTAAAGGGGATAAGGAAGAAGGAAAATCGCTAATCTTCCGCATCATCGACCGCATCCGTTCATTGTAATTACTTTGGATATGGGATATGCAGACATTAAAAATGGTCGTTACTGGTCCTTTCAATGCCGGGAAAACAGAATTTATCCAATCTGTAAGTGAAATCGACGTTGTATCCACAGAAAGGAGAATATCATCTGAAATCGAGCGTATCAAAGAAACCACAACAGTTGCCATGGATTTTGGTCGCATAACCATAGACAACGAAATGGCTCTTTATTTATTCGGGACTCCTGGACAAAAAAGATTTGATTTCATGTGGGAGATTCTTTCAGAAGGTATGTTGGGATTTGTAGTGATTGTCGATAGCACTCGTCCGGAAACTTTTCGAGAGGCCAGGAAAATATTAGAGACTTTCCGGGCTTATGCACCCACACCTTACGTAGTTGCGGCTAATAAACAAGATTGCGATGATGCCTGGGAAACAGACGATATGCGAATCGCTTTACGTTTGAGTCACGAAATTAAAATCTTAGATTGTGTGGCAATGAGTAAAGACTCCGTCAAGACCGTATTACTGGAACTTCTCTACAGCATTCTTGCTGAATTAGAGGCAGTCGATCTGCAAATCGCATAAATGGGAAATTGATTATTCATGTCCTCACTTATCACTAACCAGGGGAGTGTTCATTACGAAGTATATGGACGCGGTCGTCCAGTGATACTTCTGCATGGTTGGTTGGAATCCTGGGGACTCTGGCAGGAAACCATGGATTTCCTCGGTGATTCCTATCGTACATATGCAATAGATTTTTGGGGATTTGGTGAATCAGATAAGAAACGAGAATCGTTCTCTATTCCTGATTTTGTTTTGTTAGTAAACGATTTCATGGAACAACTTGGAATTAAACATGCCCCACTTGTCGGTCACTCAATGGGTGGAACTGTTAGCCTTTCTGTTGCCATCAACCATCCTCAAAGGGTTAGTAAAGTTGTTGTGATCGGTTCACCTATTGATGGTTCATCTTTATCAGTATTATTGAAACTCGCCAGTATCCGCACAATTGCCAACTTAGTTTATCGAATGATGAATGTCCTCAAGATTGGTATTCGCCTCGCGGCACCAATAATCACCCGTGAAAGTCAATGGCCAGCAATGATCAACCGCGATCTCAACCAGGTGACGCTTGAATCCTTTTTATTAAGCATATCTTCTCTCCGGCAGACTGATTTAACCCCCCAATTGGCTCCCATATACCAACCAGTGATGGGAATGTATGGTGATCGAGATGTGATTGTGAATCCCAATCAGTGGAATTTATTAGATGCATATCTGCAGCGTGTCAGTATCGAGAGGTTTAGGCGCGCAGGTCATTTCATCATGTTAGATGAGCCGGATCAATTCAAGAAAATCCTGAAAGAATATCTGGATAGCTATTAATGCGAAGATAATTAGTAAGCCATTGAAATTACTGGTGTACATGAGATGCTTAAAATAATTATCCAAGACCCACGCTACTTATCTCCTTTCAACGAACGTGCTCGCGATCTGCGCATACAAAATAAACCACTTTGGTTGATTCAACGTGATGTATTGTCTCCCTACACAGAGCAGGAAGTGGAGATTCCCATGGGGACACCCATTCCCCGATTTGAAGAGCCGTGTCTTGTATACCGGGATAATTTGTACTTTGATACCGCATTTGTCAAATCATTTCTTGTCGCCGCGCAACGAAGTAAGAAACCTTGTCGGGCGGCTTTCTCCGCCAACGATCCGGCATTTAGAGAACACGCCTTGCCGCTCTCGACTTCATACATCTCCCAAGGGGATATCTATTTGGCTGATCTTTGGTATTTTCCAAATGGATATGTAGACGAAGCAGAACCTGTGATCATCGATATGATGTCACAAGAGGTCGGCTATTATCACGTCCCACCCTATATTTCATTCAATCACGAAGATTTGGTCTTTCAAGTACCAATGCGCAGTATGCTCGCGATTGACTCTTGGGTGCATATATTTGTCGCCGATGTAATTTTTGGTCTTTTCAAGCGTGGACTTCGTTTTGAGGAACAACTTAAAAGAGATCCATTCTATAAATTACGTATCTTGAGTAAGGCTCTCTATGAAGGAAAACAAGTATTAGAATGCTCTGAACTGGTCAAGATAGGACGAAATTGCACAATCGATCCCCGGGCAATTATCCATGGACCGACCACGATAGGCGATAATGTCACGATCAACGCTGGTGCAGTGATCGAGAATTGCATTATTGGCGATAATGTAAATATTTCACAAGATTGTCAATTGATGTTATCGGTAATAGGAGATGGATCATTTTTGCCTTTCCGTGCATCACTGTTTATGAGCACGTTCATGGACAACAGCATGGTTGCCCAAAACACATGTCTGCAAATGGTGGTTGTGGGGCGGAATTCTTTCATTGGAGCAGGTTCAACCTTTACCGATTTTAATTTATTACCGACCCCAATTCGTGCCAGAGATGGGAGGGGTGAGCTGGCGGTTGCCAATAGACCGATTCTTGGAGGCTGCGTAGGTCATAATTGTCGCTTAGGTTCTGGGATGATTGTATTCCCGGCAAGAACTATCGAATCAGATGTTGTTTTGTTCGCTTCACGGGATCGCCGCGTGATCGACAAGGATATTCATTATGAAGAGAGCGATCATCACCGTCTTTCATTCGCTGGACTTCATGCTCGTCTCTATCCAAGAAACGGAATTACCCAATCTCAATCCTGGAAATTCATTCCTGAGGATATAGTCCAAAATATTGAAGCTTCAAGATAAGTAAGAAGAATGAGTATTCGTTAGTATTTAATGGAGGCGGATATGCCAAAATCTCGACTGCTAATTGTTGAAGATGACATCGATATCGCCAACATGCTGGAAATCTATTTCGGCGGACTTCATTATGAAGTCGATATTGCTTCACGCGGCTCAGAGGCATTGGAGAAAACCCGGCAGAGACTTCCTCATTTAATTGTGTTGGACATTATGCTGCCTGATATCGACGGGTACGAGGTATGCAGAACTCTCCGCACCTATACACGTACCAGTCATATCCCAGTCATCTTCCTAACACAGAAAGATGAACGCAGCGATAAGCTGCAGGGATTGGAATTAGGCGCAGACGATTACATCACCAAGCCGTTTGATATCGAAGAATTGAGATTGCGAGTTTACAACGCTATCGCCCGTTCAGAACGGGAAAGTCTGACTGAGCCTCACACCAACTTACCTTCAGGTCAGCTGATTGAGGATCAACTTCGCCAGATTATCCACAAAGAAGGTTGGGCGTTTATCGACATCCGTCTCAGCCATTTTGACGCATTTAAGGAAGCCTCTGGTTTTGTCGCCAGCGATAATATTCTCAGATTTACAGCGATGTTGATCGGTGAAGTTATCGATGAGTTCGGCACAATCAATGACTTTGTTGGACATACTGGAAATGACCATTTTGTCATCATCACTACCGAGGAACGCTCTGCTGCAATCAGAGAGAATTTGGTCGAACGATTCTCTGAGGAGATACTAACCCACTACAACTACCTTGATCGTCAAAAAGGATATATCCAGTACTCGGGAGCAGGTGGGGTAACTGAACAAAGTCCGGTAATTTCGATCAGCATTGGAGTTGTTTCCCCCACTGAACATGAGTTCACTGATATCCGAGAGATCTCCGAGCTGGCAGCAGAAGCACGCCGACGGGAAAAAGTCTAATCGATGATTGATTTGACCCATTTAAGCTTAAGCGCAGTATTGCTTTTATCAGGATTATTAGGATATGTCCTGGTATGCCAGCTTATTGGATTTGTGGCTAAATCAACACGAAAAGAGAGGAACGAAATTCCACCAAGAATTCCCCTCCACCTGCCAAATCATTCTGACGCATATTTCCTGGTTGAACCGGGTGGTGTAATCAGCTACTCTAATCCCGCTGTCAGAGACATGTTCAGTTTGAACGGTGAAAAAGCTAACCTGGAGGCCATCGCTGCAGATATTAAACCCAATGAATCCTTGTTCGCCTTATGCACACGGGAAGGGAAAGCTCGCTTCAACCTGGGAGAGCGCTTGATTGAAGGGAAATCATATGCAATCCCCTATAATTCCAACGAGGCCATGCTAGTTTCTTTTCGGGGACTGGATTTCGAAGATCTCTCACCGGGAAAAACTCCAAGTTCCGCTCCACAACAGGACCAACTTTCCAGGAAAATGGAATTACGTACCGTAGATAGGGATGAGCCCATCGATAATTATTTTGGGATCAAAGACAACGGTCACGATTCAATGCTTCTTACTCAGGAGCTTGAGGAAAGAGTCCAGGATAGAACAAAACAACTCAGATTGGAGCACCAGCGCACTGAGACCTTGCTGCGCATCATGACAGAATTATCTTCTAGCCTGGATTTTGAGCGCATTCTCCAACGCACATTGGAAGTTATAAACGAAATAATCGGTGCCAGTCACGCCACCTGCATGGTATTGCAGCCTGGCAAGAAAAAATTACGCCATCTGGCGACAGTAGGTTATTCAAATCCATTACCCCCTGGCGGGATGCCATCTGCATTGAATATCAATCAGGGATTGGTTGGTTGGATTTTATCCAATCGTCAGTCAGTCTTAATTGACGATGTTTTAGAAGATAATCGCTGGATTCAACTCCC
>DAOVCZ010000073.1 GCA_030669775.1 Chloroflexota bacterium
CTTTGATTGTAGGCTGATCGCGTGGAGTGGGTTCAATTTTGCTAAATCAGTATTTATTGTCGAGGGAAGGTGGTCACCCCCGCGAGAATTAGCGGAAAATTAAAAGAACCTTGCATTTTTGTTATTTTACCCAATTATAACTAAAGAATCAAATGAGAGTTAATCCCCACATTGTCTTATTTTATATTCTTGTGGGTTTTTGTGGGCAGGGATAGTTGATGTGGGATAAGAAATAAAAAAATCCGGGTATTAAATGTTCGCCCAAGTACAATGGCTTCGCGAGACAGTCAGCTGCTGGATAATATCCCTTGCATTAATAGATATTTACTTGGTTTATCCAACAGAGATGCTGATTCGTGTATCTAAAATTTTGATTTTCTTTTAGAAGACATTACCAACCAGAGAGATCAGCATGGAGAGGATGAGAATAATTCCGATTCCGATGAAGATAATCTGTCGGGTGCGCAGTCGTCTTCTTTCGTAAGCGGATAGTTCTTTTTTCTTCTTCTTCTTTTTAGCCATAATTTTTTTCCTAATAAATTATTCAAGTTTGGTTTTGATCGAGTGAGCAAGGCTCTCTGAAATCCCGGGGATCGATGAAAGATCATCAATGCTGGCATTGAGGATGTTTTGGATTGAGCCGAATTTTCCCAGCAGCGCTTTTCGTCGAGCAGGTCCGACACCGGCGATGGAATCCAGGCGTGAGGCTAATCCTGTCTTTGTGCGCTGTTTGCGGTGCGTAGTGATTGCGAAGCGGTGCGCTTCATCCCGTATACGCTGAAGGAGGAAAAGCCCTTGAGAACCTTTTGGAAGTAGGATCGGGTTTGATTGCCCGGGAATAAAGAGCTCTTCATTCTGTTTGGCAAGACCGACCACGGGGATTTGATCTAGCAAATTGTACTTCTCTAATACAGAAACTGCCCGGCTGAGCTGCCCTTTTCCCCCATCGACAATAAGTAAATCTGGGAGCAGTGCGAAGGATTGGTCAACTTTTTCTCCTGGTATGTCAATAAGTTCTTGAGCAGCTTGCCAGCGATTGAAGCGCCGTAAGAGGACTTCTTCCATGCTGGCGAAGTCATCTGGACCCGTTACGCTGCGGATATTGAAGCGCCGGTAAAACTTCTTGCTGGGCACTCCCTGTTCGAAAACCACCATACTGCCAACCGCGGAAGTACCCTGGGTGTTGGAAATATCATAACACTCGATCCTGTTTGGTGGTATAGATAACTTTAAGGCGGATTGTAGCTCAGCCAAAGCCTCGGTTTGGCGATGCTTCTCCGCTTGCCAGCGGGCTTGCAGGGCTTGCAAGGTATCCGCAGCATTCTCAGCTGCCAGCTGGATCAATTCGCGCTGCTGACCTTGGCGAGGGATGAGAATCTCAAAGGATTCGCCAGGACGGCGAGAGCTCAACCACTGTTTGATGATTTGTGCCTCTTCGATCTCGTGGGGTAAGAGGACTTGAGAGGGAACCATGGAAGCCTGGTCATAGAACTGCTTGATAAACCCAGTCATAACATTTGCGTCTGCTGAGCCCTCAGCTCCTTGCAGGAGGAAGTATTCACGTCCAATCAACTTCCCGCCGCGAATGAAGAAGACCTGTACACAGGCCTCACCGTTCGAGCGAGCCATGGCAATCACGTCCGAGTCAACGTACTCCGTTGAGACGACTTTCTGCCGTTCGACAACCTTTTCAATTGCATTAACCTGATCGCGCAGAGCAGCCGCCCGTTCGAATTGGAGTTCAATGGCTGCCACCCGCATCTCCTCTTGCAGCCGGGACAGGATCGGTTCAGTACGTCCGGAAAGAAATTGACACAGATCATCAATCACTTGGCGATAATCGTCTTGATTGATAGCACCGATACAGGGTGCGGTGCAGAGCTTAATATCATAATACAAACACGCCCGTTTATCCTCCCCAGTTATTTCACGGTCGCAAGTCAGGTAGGGGAAGATGCGCCGCAGGACATCCAGGGTCTGATGTACCGCCCATACGCTGGTATATGGACCGAAGTATCGCGATCCGTCATTAACCATTTGACGGGTGACGGTCAATTTCGGGAAAGGTTTTGCCCAATGCACTTTGATATATGGATACCTTTTATCATCCTTGAGGCGCACATTGAAGTGCGGGCGGTATTTTTTAATTAAATTCATCTCCAGGATCAAGGCTTCAAGTTCGGAGCCGACAACGATCCAGTCGATATCCGCGATGCGGCGCACCATCTGGCGCGTTTTATGATTCTGCATGGCGCTGGCGTGGTAATAGGAACGCAGGCGATTGCGCAAATTAATCGCTTTGCCAACGTAAATCACTTTGCCATCCACATCCTTCATCAAGTAGCATCCGGATTTGGTAGGCGCAGAGTCGAGGATGGATTTAAGATAATCGCTAATTTCCATAAAGTGGGTTTATTTTAACATGAGCGGAATAATTTTCGAGAAGCGGTATAATTTTTTTATGACCCAGCCAAAAGAGTCATACCTTGGACAATTACTAAGTGAAAGTGGCCTCTGGTTAGCAGTAGCTGAGTCTTTCACTGGGGGTTTAATCGGTCATTTGATTACCAATGTGCCTGGATCGTCTTCATATTTCCGCGGAGGGGTCGTTGCGTATGCGAATGAAGTCAAGATGGGAATGTTAAGGGTTTCTGCAGCTACCCTGGACAGCTTTGGTGCTGTGAGTAAGGAGACAGTGTTAGAGATGGCTAGAGGTGTGCGAGAGGCTCTCAAGACGGATATCGGGCTCTCCGTGAGCGGGATCGCAGGTCCGAGTGGGGGAACTGATGAGAAGCCGGTGGGTACAACCTGGATCGGATTGAGCACCATGGAAATGGAATATGCTGAAAAGTTCATCTTCTCTGGCGACAGGCAAAAAGTCAAAGAGCAGGCTGCCCACATGGCATTGCAAGTGGTTATAGACTATCTGACTGATCGATTCGAGCAGTAACTTCGTGGGAAATGGAATTGAGATTATTGAATGCACTGCAATCTCATTTATAGATATTAGATTTGTGCTCATATGTGGATTATCCGGTCATTTTATTAATATATGATTTTCCTAATCTTGGATGAAATGATTTAGATTGAGATACAATTAGTCCCCGATAATCGAGTTATGCGAAGATTCTTGCCTTTACTCCTGGTAATCAGCTTTGTCTTGCCTGCCATGATGGTCCAACCAGCCCGGACCCATGCGCAGGCTGGTGATGCATGGCAATTAATCGCTGAGGTTAATGGTTTGCGGGCTGCATACGGATTGCCTCCTTATGAAATCAACAATTCGCTCATGGCAGCTGCTCAGGGGCACAGCGATTATCAGGCTCAAATTGGAACCTGGACGCATACGGGACCGGGAGGGTCACGCCCGCACGATCGCGCTGTCGCTGCGGGATATGGGGGAGGAGCCCAAGTATTCGTGTCCGAAAACGTTGCCACGGGCATCAACCTGAGCGCCAGCAGAACGGTCAATGAGATGTGGCAGGATGCAATTCACCTGGAGACGATGACATCTTCTCATTACATTCATATTGGGGCTGGGGTGGGTCATGCGGGGGATTGGGTATACTATACAATCGTTGTGGGATATATCGCTGGTTCGCCAGGTAGCGGAACCGATCCTGGAGATGGTTCAACGCCGGGTAGTGGGGGGACACCAGCTCCAACCGTAATTCCTATACAACCGATTTCAATCGCCACTCCAGGAGCTGATGGGTCGATTATTCATGTCGTGCAGTATGGTCAATTTCTCGAAAATATTGCTAATGCATATGAAGTTAGTTTAAATGATTTACTGGCGCTGAATGGACTTTCACAGGAGGCGATCATATATCCAGGGGATAAACTGCTGATCAGGGTTGGAGAAACTCCTGAAAGCACTCAAGAACTTACAATTTCGGAAACTGTTCAAGAGACTGAGCGAGCCACCCCAACTTCCCGTGCGAGGTCAACAGCCGTTCCGGCGACGAGAACGCCAACCCCTATCCCTGTGGCGATGAGCGTGCCAACGCAAGCTGACCCAACACTGAACGCGAATCCAGAAATCGAGCAATCCACCCAGGATGAAAAGGGTAGTTATGACTACCTTCTATATGCTGTATTTGGGTTGGCGATCACTGGCACAGCTCTGATCTTGTTCGGCACTGCACTGAAGAAGCGATCTTGAAGGTCTCACAATCCGGAGCTGATCAGGTCAATGCCTTCACTCGCCATAAATTTATTAGCCTTCCCCCTGATTCATCATCCAGCTCAAACCACTTATCGATAGGCAGCGACACTTGAGCTAAAGCCGAGGTGGGCATGCGGGCTGATTCTCCGGTTAAGACGTACAAGAGCTCCTCCAAGCCAGGATTATGGGCCACGATCATAACGCTATCGATTTGGTCTGGGAGTGAATAAAAAGTTTCGATGAAAGTGTCAGGATCGCCGGGATAAAAATCAGCGTGAATTTTGATCTCGCCCTCATATCCACTCCCTTCGGAAACTGCTTTGGCAGTTTTTCTGGCGCGGACGGTGGGGGAACAAAGGATGATGTCTGGAATCAGATCCTGCTCACGCAGCAGGGCACCCATGCGCGGGGCATCCCGTTTACCGCGTTTGTTGAGCGGTCGGTCGATATCTGCTAATCCAGGATTGCTCCAGCTGGATTTGGCATGGCGCAGGAGGAGCAAAGTTTTCATGTGTTACTCCTGGCTTATATCTGGTTGACCTAAACGGGATCGCTCAGATGCCACGATATCATCGTCTAACTTGCGGAAAAGGGGCGCCGGTTCGCGTAATTTTTGTCCTGAGGGCAATCGACTGGGTTCCCAGCTACCACTGGCAGCTGCAGGATTGTAGCGTAGAACATCGTGTTCTCCCAGGTTATCTGTGATGGTTTCAGTGAATTGCTCGCCAAATAAAGGAGCAGTATAACCGAGAAATTTGTGCAGCTGTTCGCTTGAAAAAGGCAAATATGGTGAGAGCAAAATCTTCAGCGAATCGATGGCCTTTAAAGCTGTAAAGATAGTCGTGGCAGCAGCTGCTTTATCAGTCTTGACCTCGAACCAAGGAGCGGATTGATCCAGGTATTTGTTCACTTCTGCTGCCAGGCGCATGGCTTCGTTTAATCCCGCGCGCAGATTGACCGAATTGATATAATCTCCAACTGTTTGGAATCCCGTTTCAACAGTACTCAAGATCTCCAGGTCAGCTGGACGCAGCTCGCCGGGAGATGGAACCTGTCCGTCCCAATGCTTATAGGCGAAGGATAGAACCCGGTTAACAAGGTTACCCCAGGTTGCAACGAGCTCATTGTTGTTGCGGTTGAGAAAATCTTGCCAATCCCAATCGGTGTCTTTACTCTCCGGCATATTGGCGGTCAGGTAGTAGCGTAGTGTATCAGGCTCATAACGGCTAAGGAAGTCGAAACCCCAGACAGCCCAGTTGCGACTGCCGGAGATCTTCTTTCCCTCGAGATTCATGAACTCATTGGCCGGCACGTAGAAAGGTAGGTTCAATTGCTTGCCCTCTAGTTCTTCAAAGAGCTTAGAAAACCAATCACCAGCACCAATCAATTGTGCAGGCCAGATGACCGCATGGAAGGGGATATTATCTTTACCGATGAAGTAAAAGCTTTTTGCTTGTGAGTCATACCACCAATCGTGCCAGGCTTGAGGTTGACCGTTTAACTGAGCCCATTCGATGCTTGCAGACAGGTAGCCGATGACAGCTTCGATCCAGACATAAAGCCGCTTTTCATCCCATCCTTCTATGGGGACAGGTATACCCCAATCCAGATCGCGGGTGATGGCGCGCCCGTGGAGTTCGTCTGCAAGGATTTGCCCCAGGGATTGGCGGAGAACATTGGAGCGCCAGTAGTCTTCGCGTTGGCGTAAAAAATCGATGATAGCTGGTTGCAGTTTACCGAGGTCCAGGTAGAAATGCTCAGTCTCTTTAAGCTCTGGTGTCGACCCATCCATTTTTGAGCGGGGATTGATAAGAGAAGTGGCCTCTAATAAAGTGCCACATTGATCACATTGATCGCCGCGCGCATTCGCATAACCGCAAACGTAGCAGGTACCCTCGATATAGCGATCGGGGAGGAAGCGTCCCTGCGTTGGTGAGTACCACTGCTGCTGCTTGTCGGTGTACAGGTAGCCATTTTTCTCCAGGGCCAGGAAAATGGATTGTGATACCTTGAAGTGATTCTCGGTGTGGGTGCTGGTGAAGAGGTCATATGTCAATCCCAGGCGCTGAAAGAGTTCCAGGAAACCGGTATGGAATTGAGAGTAGACCTCTAAAGGTGTAGTACCATCGGCATCGGCGCGTACGGTAACCGGTGTGCCGTGTGAATCGGAACCGGAAACCATCAGCACATTGTTGCCGACTAAACGCTGGTAGCGAGCAAATATATCGGCGGGCAAATAGGAGCCGGTGATATTCCCGACATGGATTAATGAATTTGCATAAGGCCAGGCGACAGAAACCAGGATATTGCTTGGCATTGTTCTCCTCCAGTTTGTATTCTAAGGTTATTGTAGCGCGAAGATCAAAGCTTATGAAGTGGCAATTACGTATTGATGTTCGCAGGTAGAAAGATTCATCTCAAACAAAAAGGCTGTCCAATTCTGGACAGCCAATTGTTTTGTTGCATTAATTGAAAGTAATTGGATTTAATCTCTTTCTTCCGCTATCCAGGACGAGTCGCGTGGGATTACTCCCCGCATGGGCATTATGGTAACTGCCTGGTAAATCGGAATTGAGTTCATATTAGCTCACTTCACTACTAATGAATGTTCAAAGAGTTTAAGCTTATGAAGAGCGTTTGTCAAGACTGGATCAGAGATATTCACGCAAAAGCCGGGCTTGACGAGGGTTGCGTAAGCGCCGCAGTGCTTTTCCTTCGATCTGGCGGATGCGTTCTCGAGTTAGACCGAATTTCTGACCAACTTCTTCTAGAGTATACGGTTTGTCGCAGTCTAGTCCAAATCGTAAGCGTAAGATGCGTGCTTCGCGAGGGGATAATGAGGAGAGCACTTCATTAATTCGCTCCCTGAGCATATCCTGGTAGACCGCTTGTGCAGGGGATGGTGAACCTTTATCCTCAACGAACATCCCAAATTCCGAATCTTCATCATCCCCTACGGGGCTTTCCAAGGATACCGGCATCCAGGATACTCTCAGCATCCACTTTACTTTCTTGGGATCGAGATCCATCTCGTCTGCCAGCTCCTCTTCACTGGGGGTGTGGCCCAATTCCTGTTCCATCTTGTAAAAGATACGGTACATTTTTCGGATGCGGTCGGTCATGTAAACAGGGACTCGTATTGTGCGTCCCTGGTCTGCGATCGCGCGAGTGATCGTCTGGCGAATCCACCAGGTCGCATAAGTGGAAAATCGAAACCCCCGTTGGTATTCAAATTTTTCCACCGCCCGCATCAATCCCAGGTTTCCTTCCTGGATCAAATCCAAGAAAGGGACTCCGTTGCCGATATATTTCTTCGCAACGCTGACCACCAGGCGGGTATTGGCTTTGATTAAATGTTCGCGCGCCAGGTATCCATCCCGGATCTGGTACTCCAGTTCGCTGCGGCGGTCACGGTCGAGTGATTTTCCGTGCTGCGATAGCTCGTTAAGTGCCTCGCTGGCTCGCTCAATACGCTTGGCTAAATCAATCTCCTCCTGTTGAGTGAGCAAGGGGATATGGGCCATCTCCTTGAGGTAGAGACCAACTGTGTCATCAGAACCGATCAATTCCAGGTTTTTATGGGTGCCGAGAGGGGGGATTACTTTTACAAAATCCGTCTGGTACTCTATTTCGCTTGTTTCTGGTTCTTGATTGTAATCAAGAGTGATGGTAGAACCTTGTAGTTTCAACGAGTTTAGATCCAAAAGGCTGCCTCCTTCCCAGACATAGATAATATTATGATTTCTTGGGATGAATCCAACAGAATCACTAGCTTGTGCATATGATGATGTGAGTAGAACCTGTGGAGTTAAAAATATCTGAGCAAAACACGAGCGTCCCTCCTGCAAAGAGGACCAGCTGGTTAGTCGAAAGTGAGAATTTATGTTATCTGAATTACTCCAATGATTGATTTTCCAGTAAAGTCTTTAGTACTGCCAGTCGAGGATCACTAACTTC
>DAOVCZ010000030.1 GCA_030669775.1 Chloroflexota bacterium
CTCAACACAATGGTTTCGAAAATTGTTCAGTACGAGACGAATCCTTTCCAAAGCCCGTGGCAGCACCAGGCAGTATTTGTGGCGGATGATCCCGATACAGGCGGCAGCTACCACAGCCTTTCAGAAATCCTGATCGGTAAATTCCCCACCAACCCATTTTCAGCACAGCGGCTTTATTTCCAAACCCCTGATCCCAATTTATCTAATGAAGAGATCAAAGCCTTAAAGGCTGAATTCCGCCAGAAAGTAAAACAAGTCTGGAACGCCGGCAATGGCTTGATCATGTTCACCGGTCATTCATCGATCCACCAGTGGGCTCACGAGATTTTCTTTCATTTGGACGATGTATCCGGTCTGGTGAATGGACAAAAGCTGCCTGTTGTTCTAGAGATGACCTGCTTCACCGGCTCATTCCAGATACCGGCCTACCCAACCCTGGACGAAGCGCTGCTGCGCCATCCAGGAGGTGGTGCAGTTGCTGTCTGGGGTCCAACTGGACTCGGAATCACCACCGGTCATCACTGGTTGGCGGAAGGGTTCATGAAAACAATCTACCAAGACGGCATCAGTGATATTGGCTCAGCAACCCTGGCTGGAAAGTTGAACCTTCTTGCAGTGGGCAGTAATCTCGATCTGATCGACACCTTTACGCTGCTGGGTGACCCGGCAACAAATCTTGAGCGCTCATACCAAATTCATATACCAATAACTCAAAATTAATTCTCTGGAGGTAATACCATGTCAAAAAAATATCTTCCCATCCTGATAATCGCTGCCCTCATTCTGGCTGTAGCGATATTGGCAATTCCCGGAAATGCCACCGCGTCCCAGTTACTGGGGATCACCATAACTCCCACACCCACAAACACACCAACTCTGACACCCATTGTGACTGAACCGCCGCCAACGACAGAACCACCACCGACGACGGAGCCGCCCCCGACGACAGAGCCACCGCCGGTGACTGAACCACCGCCAACGAGCACCGCGCAAGCCCCTCCGGCAACCGCCAAGCCAAAAGTGACCGAGGTGGTCCTCCTGCCTGCGACGGGTGAATTCCCAATTGATCCCGGGATGGGAATGCAGTGGTTCTTCGCCTTAACTATGATCTTCTTGATCGGGTTGATCTTGTTCCGCACTGTTAAAGGCGCGAAAACAAAGAAATAACGAGCTTTGAGTCTAGGTATGCGCAATATCGGCGTAATCATCATTCTGGTTTTAATCGGGATGCTATTTTGGAAAGCTACGGATCGAAATGATCCGGTCCAAGCCGCGCGGGTGCAATCGTCCAATGCAAATAAAGACAGCATTGCCGAAGATCCGCCCCTACCCGATTATCTACCTGATCCTACTGAGCTATTCAGGGATGAACTCATTAACCAGGAAAACTCTAAGTTCGTAGTAAAACCAGCAGATCTTTCTGCCGAAAAATCCAGAATAAGGGGTAAAACTTTCAGCAGGAAATACCGGCGCAAGGTCACAGAACCATCACAAACATCCCAGGAGCTTGAGGGCATTATCATCCCTTCCTTGAAAGTTATTGCCTCAATCATCTCAAAACCCTACTCCGAGTTGACCTGGGATCTCGCCAATCTCGGGCAAGATGTCGCCGCTTTGGTTGATATACCAAACCAGACCTCTGAGAATAATATCGTCTTTGCTGGACATGTTACAGTGAGAAATGGAAGTCACGGCCCCTTCCGTTATCTCTGGAAGTTAGAACCGGGAGAAGAGATAATCCTGTATGATGATAAGATGATCTATACTTACGTTGTGCGGGAACAAGTGCTGGTGTATCCCGAGGAGAGTTCAGTACTCAATGATACTTCTCAGCCCCAATTGACTCTTATCACCTGCACTACCTGGAATGAAGAGACATTGAGCTATTTGCGCCGGCTGGTTGTCTTCGCAGACCTTGAGAAAGTCGAAGCCAGACAGGTAGATGTGGATTAACTGACAGAAATTTTCTTCAAAGAATAGTAATTACTTCGAAGAAGTCGTCCCAACGAGGGACGGCTTCTTTAATTGTTGTTGAAGGATGGTATGCTTGTCATTCAAACCTTGCCTGAACCGGATCTGTGATTAATTTTTCTAATTACTTGACCATTTGACCTATCTGTCATAAAATTCACTAACAATCAAATAATCTTTCAGCTTTGGTACCTCTTCCCCCGGATGGGAAGGTTTAATGGCGAAGCCGGTTTAAGTCCAGCACTGTCCCGCAACTGTAAGTCAGCCAGAATAAGCCCCTTATTCAACACACTGACAAGTCAGGACGCCCGCCCAAGTTGGGATTTCCACCTCCTCGCGGATAGAGGCTGGGAACACGAAGTTGGAACTTGTCCCATACCCCTATCCTTGACGATAGGGGTATTTCATTATCAGCATTAATCTGGGATAGACTTATAGGAGCTAATCATGACAACCAAGCTAAGATCAACAACTATTTCGCTAATCATCTTGCTCGCATTATCAATTCTTATCATCTCCGCTTGTTCACCGCAAGCAGAGATTGCCACTGATCCTCTACCTACCGAATTGCCAGAACCGACCAGTACCAAAGCGGTTGAACCCACTGCGGTTGAACCCACCGTGGAAGTCACGGATACCCCAGTTCCACAACCCACACAGGAGCAGATTAGTATCGTCGATGGCTTAGACCGTGAAGTGACTTTGGTTGAACCAGCCCAAAAGGTAGTGTCCCTGGCTCCCTCAAATACAGAGATCCTGTTCGCGATTGGTGCCGGCGAGCAAGTCATAGGACGAGATGAATTTTCAGATTACCCATCCCAGGCCGCTGACCTGCCCAGCATTGGTGGCGGCTTTGGCGATTACAATCTCGAAGCCATCGTCGATCTTGCACCCGATTTAATTCTAGCGGCCGAGATCAACACCCCAGAACAGGTAAAAGCCCTTGAGGATTTGGGTTTAACAGTTTTTCTACTGTCAAATCCCATTTCGCTTGATGAAATGTATGAGAACCTGTTTACTGTCGCTGAGCTAACTGCCCACATGTCCGAGGCTGAAGATCTTGTCGATACACTTCGCAGCCGAGTATCTAAAGTTGAGTCAGACATCGAATCTGCAGAAGATCAACCCACAGTATTTTATGAACTGGACGCAACTGATCCATCGGCTCCTTGGACTGCAGGATCAGGCACATTTATCGACACATTGATCACGATGGCTGGAGGAGAGAATATCGCTTCCGATATGGAAGGCCAGTATTTACAAATTTCCATCGAGGCGTTGCTCATCCGTGACCCGCAGGTGATTTTATTGGGCGACGCAGCATATGGAATTACCCCAGAATCGTTATTGGATCGAACCGGATGGAGCAATATCAGTGCAGTGGTCAATGATCGAATTTACACTTTTGACGATAACCTTGTCAGCCGTCCCGGTCCTCGATTGGTCGACGGATTGGAACAATTGGCTAGCTTACTCCATCCAGAGTTATCTCCTGACAATTAATTCCTTTGATGGAGTGCACTTAAACTCCAACACTGGACCATGTGCTCATCCAAACCTGGATTGATTATTTGCAGCGTCCTTACTTATTAAACGCTTTATTCTTATTTGCAGCCCTGATCCTCAGTGTAGCCATTGGAGCAGTTTATATTCCTCCAGCCTCGGTTGCACGTTTTATCTTCGAGGCGCTATCATTCTCATCTGACCCCGAAATCTGGTCGGACACAATGGCTACCATCGTGCTGCAGTTGCGCTTACCCCATACCATTCTGATCGCCCTGGCAGGGGCAGCGTTAGCTGCCAGTGGAGCAGGCTACCAGGGACTCTTCCAGAATCCCCTTGCCGATCCATACTTAATCGGTGTCGCCTCGGGTGCTGGTCTGGGAGCAGTTCTCGCCATGTCCGTTAATTGGCCCAACAATCTACTGGGTTTCTTTTCAATACCTGGCGCTGCTTTTGTCGGAGCTGCCTTAGCCGTGATAATCGCATACAGACTTGCCAGGTTTGGGAATGTGCTCTCTCCCACAAATTTAATCCTGGCGGGTGTTGCAGTTGGATCGTTTGCTTCAGCGCTGACCTCGTTCATTATGCTCCGCTCTGAGGGCGAGGTGCGGCGCGCTATTGCCTGGTTGCTGGGCGGTTCCACCCTCACTGGCTGGGCACCGGTGATCGCCTCGCTGCCGTATATTGTAGTAAGCCTGGGAATTTTGATCGCCTCTGGTTATGCCTTGAATGTTCTCCAATTCGGAGATGAGCAAGCGCAACAGCTCGGCTTACCCGTGGAGCGCATCAAAATCTTGATTATCCTGGCAGCTTCTTTAGCCACCGCTACCGCTGTATCATTTACCGGCGTGATTGGATTCGTTGGTCTCATCGTCCCCCATTTGGTAAGGATTTTGTGGGGACCGGATTACCGCAAACTGATACCGCTGTCTATCCTGGCTGGAGCAACGACTTTATTAATTGCAGATCTCCTGGCTCGCATACTTCTCGCACCCCAAGAGGTGCCCATCGGTATTATCACCGCCTTAGCTGGAGCCCCGTTTTTCCTCTGGATCCTGAGACGTTCTCAGCGCGGTGTGATCCAGGTCTAAATCTAAAGGTTGGTTGACGCATGCTTAGTATTCGTTCGGTTTCAGTAAATTACGGGGAGATAGAGATCCTTCACGAATTATCCTTGACCGTTGAAGGAGGGCAAGTTGTCTCCCTGATCGGACCAAATGGCGCCGGAAAGACCACCTTGATTCGAGCGATCAGTGGCGTCCTCCCTCTCCGATCTGGTTCAGTCCAGGTTGATGAGCAGGATCTTGCTACCATATCAATTACTGAGCGAGCTCGATTATTAGCAGTTGTACCGCAGGCTCGCAGGCTTCCTCCAGAATATTCCGTCCAGCAAGCCGTGCTCATGGGCCGCACACCTTATTTGGGTTGGCTTGGCAATCCTAGTAAAAAGGATTATGAGAAAGCCAGATGGGCGATCGATCGAACCCAGATATCGGACTTTACCGAACGCCGGGTCAGCGAGCTTTCTGGAGGAGAACAACAGCTGGTCCTGGTTGCCCGAGCCCTGGCCCAGGATTCTCCAGTGGTTCTCCTCGACGAGCCCACTGCCCATCTGGATTTGCGCCACCAAGCCATCATACTCGATTTAGTGCACAGCTTGGCTCGAGAGCACGGGCTGGCCGTATTGATGTCCCTCCATGATTTAAATTTGGTAAGCCTTTACAGTGACCGGATCGCACTGTTAAGTGACGGTCAAATACTCGCCTTTGGGAGTCCCCAAGAAGTTCTTATCCCCCAATACTTATCAGATGTTTACCAGGTGTCGCTTGATATCATCCCCCATCCATACCGCGACGTGCCTCTTGTGCTTTTGAACGGCCATGAAGATTGAGCAAGTTCACTGAGTTCAACTATCAGCTAATATCTCTTCAACCGTGTAGAAGAACTCCGGCACAGAGAATGGCTTCTGTAGGTAGGTAATCCGCTTCTCTTCGAGCAAATATTTACTTTCAATCCCCATCGGATGACCGGTAACAAATAAGGTCTTCACCTTTGGCCATCGATTCTGGACCCGATTGAATAAGGCCAATCCCCCCATCTCTGGCATCACCATATCGCTTACCAGCAAATCGATCATTTCTGGATTCTGTTCAAAAACCTGTATGGCTTCATTCCCATTTGATGCTACCAGTACCTGGTATTCTTGTGCTTCGAGTAAATCTTGAATCGCAATTAATGTCGTCGGATCGTCTTCGACAACCAATATCGTCTGGCCATTTCCTTGCAAAGGTGAGGAATACTCTACAGGGGCTTTCTCGACTTGTTGAACTGGTAAATTCGGCAAATACATTGAAAATCTGGTTCCTTCACCCACTTGGCTTTGAACATCAATATAACCACCATGCTGTTTGACAATTCCATATGCTTGGGCGAGGCCTAATCCAGTTCCCTCTCCTACCGGTTTGGTGGTGAAGAATGGTTCGAAGATATGCGGGATCACCTCTGGTGGGATACCCACGCCTGTATCACCAACCGTGATTGAGATCCACTCTCCCGCCGGGAGATATGGGCTCGGAGGAATATCCCCCGGTTTCAATATCAGGCGATTGATAGAGAAACTTAACACCCCTCCGTCTGGCATCGCATCTCGAGCATTAATTGCCAGATTCATTAATACCTGCTGCAGGCAAGTCGGATCGGCGTGAACTGGGTAAACCCCTGGCTGGAATTTAAATTCCACTCGGATCGTTTCGGGCAACACTCGCACAAGGAGTTTGTCAAATTCCTTGATGAACGGCAATAGATCAAGTGTGCTTTGTTCCATCACAGATTGCCGGCTGAAATCTAAGATCTGTCTGATCAAACTTGCTGCGCGCTGCACCTGCTGCTGGATGATCGCTAATCGTTCAAGCCCTGCAGAATTCAAAGCCAGATCTTTTCTTAACAGATCGCTATAAACCAGAATGGTGGCCATGATATTGTTAAAATCATGTGCGATACCAGCAGCTAATTGCCCAACTGTAGCCAGGCGGTCCTGCATCTGGATTCGGGATTGATTGTGGCGATCCAGGGTAACATCGCGCAGCATCAGTATCCAATGGCGGTGTTCACCTCCCAGAGCGCGCGTCTCTATTTCAAAAGTTCTCTGACGTCCATGATCCAGGTTGATTTCAACAGGATGTGGATCATCACAGCGCTCGATCAATTCAGATATGGAATAGGGTCCTAACTGGTTCAGGCCGGTGCTGAAATCGTTGATCCCAAAGAGAGTAAGGATCTCACTGCCATGTGTATTGACCACTACCGGACGATATTCTTGATTCAATAATACAACCCCTACCGGTAATCGCTCAACTAGGTTCGATAATCGTTCTTGTTCTCGCTCCAGCATTTCTACCAGGTGCTGAACTTGTTCATATCGACCAACGTTGCTCAAAGCCACTCCCACCTGGTGACATATAGCTTGGATTAGATCTAGATGATCTGGCGAAAAAGCTGCTGGTTCATGATGGAATAAGCAGAAAACTCCCATCAGCTGCTCACCATGAACTATTGGTGAACCCAGCATTGAACGCATACCATCCTGCCATCCAGGGATATCATCGTATCGATCATCTTGAGTGATATCCGCAATATTGACCGCTTTACAGTTTAATCCAATCCATCCAGGCAAACCCTCTCCCATGCTGATATCAACCGGAAGATTGATTTTCTTTGATCCCTGATGATTCGTCTGATACACCTTCTGCCAGCGGAGTTTATTCTCCTCAGGAAGATGAATAAAAGCCATGCCAAGTGAACCGCCTAAAGCTTGGCAGGTCAATCTGATCGCCCGGTTTAATATTTCATCAGAGTCCAGGCTGGGAGCCAATTCCCTGCCAATATCATATACCAGGCTCAAATGACGTTCCTCTGTCGCTATGGCTTCATATAGGCGCGCATTCTCTATCGCGATCGCCGCCTGGTCACCTAACAGCCGCAGCATCCTGATATCAGATTCTGATAATGCTCCTGGCTGCGTGTGAGATAAATTCAACACACCGACTACCCGATCACCGATCTTTAAAGGTAAACCGATAATTGAACCCGTCCAGGAATCTGGCGTCCCAACATACAGAGGATGAGAGCGCAAATCAGATACAAGAATTGGATTCCCGGATTCCGCAACAGTCATCGTCAGGCCATCAGATCGGGGATTCGAAAATGGCTGATTCCTTTTGCCATCCCCCCACAGGGTGGTCCCAAAGATGAGTTTGGACCCATTCTCAGATTGATACAAGAAAATGTGGCAATTTCTCATCCCAGGGATTAAGTCCAGCGCACATTGCGCGATCGTATCGAGCACTTCCTTTAAATCTAGACTGGCAGTCAAGGTCAAACTTGCCTGTCGTAAATTTTCCATTTGAGCGATATTTCTGATCTCCCCCAGCTTTCTTGCGCTGATGTCCTCAATAGTGCCATCAATCCAGGATCCTTCTCCCGATTGATCCTCTTCAACAACCCTGGCATTGATCGAAGCCCAAAAACTTGCACCCCCAATTTCCTTCAATTGGATTTCTACTCCATTTACTTTTCCCCTCGACATTAAATCACTAAGAAATTCATTCCAATCACTTATATTCAGGTAAAGGTCTTTCATCTCAATCGCCAATAAATCCTCTACCGATCCATACCCGAAGATTTCCAAGAATTCGGAATTTGCCAGCAGGAATTTTCCCGGTGGATCACATGTTATCCGGAAAATGCCCAGGGGGATATTCTCGACAAGTGATTGAAGATCCATCTAGCTCTCTATCTGCTGTCTTTGGTGGGAGTTCAATATCAAAACTGATTTCGGCATTCCCCACCATTGAAAAAGGATGTGATTATCTTCGGCCATCGATTAACATGGCAGGGTTTTGATTATAGCCACACAATTATCGAATCGATACCATAAACCCTATCTGAAATGTTATCTTCAGCTATCAGAATTGATAAGGTAATATTCAGGTCGAATCAGTGCATGATTCAGGCCAATTCTTTCACCAGATATAAATCCCCACGCTGAAACCCACGCCCCAGGTAATATTGACGGGTTCCTACTGCGGCGATCACCGCCAACCGGCGGCATCCCATCTCACGAGCTATTGTTTCCGCTTCTTCCAGCAAAGATGTCCCCAATCCAGTATGCTGGGCTGTCCCGACTTGCTTTTCACCGACCTCCAATGATTGCCCGTATACATGCACTTCACGAATGATCGCTGCCTGGTCTAAATCAGGCAAACCGGAATCAGGCGAGTTCGCACTTGGAAGAGAGAGACGGAGAAAGCCGGCCAGTTTATCATCGGCAGTGTTATATGAGATGAAATGCTCTTCCACCTTTCCGCTGTAGTAAACCAGATCATCGCCCTGAAGTTCGCTTATGCTAATGGTATCTTTTCTCACTTCGCGACAGCGCACACACTGGCAGCGCGTACCGCGCTTTTTCATCTCTGCCTGGATATCCTGACGCAAGCTCGTGCGTTTATTCCCCTCAACCACATTCGTTGAAGGGATATCCCGGATTACCCGGTTCACCCGGCAGTAGCGCGGGATGCTGGTCTTGATGTCTGCAATGAGGTCGATCAATTCACTCGTTGAGTAGGGTTTGAACTCCCCACGCTGCCAGTATTCATACAGCTCCGTGTTTGCCAGCAGCTGGTTCGGGTAAATCTTGAGTTCATCTGGGCAGAGATCAACCCATAAACGCTGGAAATCCTCCCGGTCAGAGTCGAGCGTGGCTCCATATAAGTTTGGCATCCAATGCAGAACGATTTTAAATCCAGCTGCTCTAAGCAGCTCCACAGCATGCCTTGTTTTTTCGACGGTATGTCCCCGTTTATTCAACTCCAGTATGTGGTCGTCAAGACTCTGCGCACCAAGTTGAACTTTAGTCACTCCTAGATATCTTAGCCAGGCCAATTCTTCTCTATCAATATGGTCTGGTCGAGTTTCAATGACTAATCCAACATTGCGGTGTCCTGTGGTTTCATTAATCAATTGCGCTTCCTGGAGAGTCTGCGAATTGACACCGTTTAAGGCTTCAAAACAACGCAAAATAAACCATTCCTGGTAATCCCGTTGGTAAGCACACCATGTCCCGCCCAAGATAAGCAGTTCCACCTTATCAGTTGGATGCCCGACAGCTTGAAGTGCCTCCACTCGCGCCCGTACTTGCTCGAATGGATCGAACTTATGGTGAAGGCCACGCATGGCTCCTGGTTCATCCGGCAAGTAGCTTTTCGGCAAGCGCACATCTGTCGGGCAGAAAATACATTTACCCGGGCAGGGATATGGCTTTGTCAGGACTGTCACCACGGTGACTCCAGATAGCGTCCGTACTGGTTTCATCCGTATGCGGGCTAAAAGACTGGGGTCTGGTTTCCATTCTCCACTCTTAACAAGTTGAGTGTATGCAGCCACGAGAACATTCTTCCCCAAGTAGCCATCCCCTCCTGGCAATGGGTACTTGCGGACCGCATCCTCGACATGAATTCCTGTGCGAACCTGCTCCAACACGCGTTGTGCAAGAGCGATCTTCTCAGGTGAATAATCTCGTGTCAGCATCCAGTCCTGGTTGTCCATCTGCAATAACCGATGTCTCTTTAATGACTTAAAGCTCGTACGATCAATCCGGTTTTTCTTGCCTTTATAATATGCTTGTGAATGAAATAACCAGAAATCAACTCATTGATCTCAATCGTACATTCTACCAGACCTTCGCAAATCAATTCTCTGCCACTCGCCAGAGAATACAGCCTGGCGTGCTCCGTATTTTAAACCAGATTTCCAGCCAGGAGAGCGTTTTGGACCTGGGTTGCGGAAACGGAGAGTTGGGTAAAGAATTATTCATCAGGGGACACAAAGGTCCCTATGCCGGTTTAGACTCTAACGCTGACCTCTTGAAAATTGCCAGAGGAAATCTACCCAATCTGAGTTCTGTTTCCTTGATGCAAAAAGACCTCACATCTCCCTCGTGGGATAACGATCTGCCAATCAAGCAATATGACATCATCCTGGCTTTCGCCGTTTTACATCATATTCCAGGAATGGCACTTCGCCAGCAGGTAATGAAGAAGATCAGGTCTCTAGCTGTTCCTGATGGTCGCTTCATCCATTCGGAATGGCAATTTCTAAACAGCCCGCGTCTCTGCAAGCGCATCCAACCTTGGGATAAAGTCGGTCTGAATTTGGATCAAGTAGAGGTAGGAGATTTTCTAATCGATTGGCGCCAGGGAGGGCAGGGTTTTCGCTACGTCCATCACTTTGACATCAGAGAGTTAGAATCGTTAGCCGTAGATACTGGTTTTAAGATCTTGGAGACCTTTTCTTCTGATGGCGAAGGGGGCAATCTTGGCTTATACCAGATTTGGAAGAGAGTATAATTACCCAGCCAATCCACTTTTTATTTCTTAATCAACAGTAAGTTATTTATGCGCATTTTGATTATCTCCGATATCCATGCCAATCTAACCGCCTTGGATGCTGTTTTGAATGACGCCGGGCAGGTAGATGCTGTTTGGTGCCTTGGCGATCTAGTTGGTTATGGACCTGATCCAAATGAATGCGTTGAATGTATCCAGCAGCTGCCTAATCTTGTTTGCTTAATCGGGAATCATGATGCAGCTGTTTCAGGAGATATCGAGATCACCACATTCAACGATGAAGCCCGGCTGGCAGTGATTTGGACACAGAGTGTGATAGAACCAGCTCATCTAGAGTTTCTCCGCGCCTTATCTCCTCAAACAGTAATTGATTCGGTTTCTTTAGCCCATGGCAGCCCACGCCAGCCGATCTGGGAATATTTACTGGATACCCAGACTGCCTTCGAAAATTTCGATCACTTTGATACCCCATTCTGTTTTGTCGGTCATAGTCATTTTCCAGTGGTTTTCCAGATGCAGGCAGAAAAGAGGAGAGCTGACCTTTCCATCCCACAAATAAATTGCTCCTTGAATATGATCCCTCGGGCAATATATAATCCGGGCTCTGTTGGCCAACCGCGCGACCGCGACCCACGGGCAGCTTACGCAATCTTTGATCCGGTGCGGTTGACCTGGAATTACCACCGAGTTTCATACGATATCCAAAGTGTTCAACATCGGATGCAATCCGCAAATCTACCCCTGCGTCATATTCAGCGATTAAGCGCTGGATGGTAAAACTATTCAATCACTGGTGAAGGGGAATTGTTTAAGGGAACTTATCCCCATTATTAGGCGTCATTAGAGGGAATTTATCCTGGAGGAAAGGAAATGAATAAAAAAATTCTCGTATCTATCGGATTGTTCACCCTCTTGCTCGTTGCCTGTGCTTCTCCACAACGTTCCGCTGTAGCACCAGTGGAAGCCGGCTTCTCCGAGGAAGCAATTTATAACGAAGCCCCGGTCGCTGAACCAAGAGCCTTCGATGCAGCATCCTCATTTGATACCAGTTCTGTCCAAGCAAGCGATCGCATAGTAGTTAAGACTGCCAGACTGGAGTTGGTCGTCATTGCACCGGATGAATCAATGGAGAGGATTAGTCGCATGGCGGAAGAGATGGGCGGCTATGTAGTTAGCGCCAATCTCTACAAGACTCATACTTCGGATGGTCAGGAAGTCCCCAGGGCAGCGATTACTATTCGCGTGCCGTCTGAAAATCTTGTTGAAGCCCTCTCAAGGATCGAGGCTGAAAGCGACCGTCTACCAATCACCAAGAACATCCAGAGTCAGGATGTAACCAGCGACTACACCGATCTCCAGTCGCGCTTGAAGAATTTAGAGGCAGCAGAAACACAGTTGTTGGATATCATGGATTCTGCGAACAGAACAGAAGATGTCTTGAACGTCTTTGACCAGTTAACCCGGGTACGTGAGCAAATCGAGGTCATCAAGGGACAGATCAAGTATTTTGAGGAATCTGCCAGATTATCGGCGATTAGCGTGGAATTAATTCCCAATGAGGTTGTCCAACCGATCACGATTGGCGGCTGGGAGCCTGTCGGTGTGATCAAAGATGCAATTCAATCTCTGATCGGTGCCCTGCAAGGTCTGGTGAATATCGTCATTTGGATTGCTCTCTTCGTCCTACCAATACTTCTCATCATCGGAGTTCCTTTATACTTTATCATCCGTGGGCTAAGAAACTGGCGCCGGCGTCGGAAGCAACAGCGAGAATCGGAGGCTGTGGAACCATCC
>DAOVCZ010000009.1 GCA_030669775.1 Chloroflexota bacterium
GTGCACTATATTGCCGCACGCAGCAGGCTTGATAAGGCTCTGGGTTTTTATACGAGTCATTTGATTCATTAATAGACGGAGGAACTACTTGACTCGAAAAACAGAATCGCAAGATATGCAAGGGATAGGTGCTTCGGATAAGGGGGACTTGGTTGAGGATCCGCAGGACATTAAAGACGCAACTCTACCCATGCAAGAAATCGCTGAGACGCTCTCTAAATCGGGCTTGAAAGAGCACGGGGAACCGGATGAGGATGCTTTATCACGTAAGGAGCAGGAACTTCAAAAGATAAAAAAAGAGAAGCCAACAGATATCTTAGAAGACCCCAGAATGGCCGTAGAATTGAGCGATGACCCGGTCAGGTTATACCTCAAAGAGATCGGTGGGATTGACCTTCTCGATCCTAATCAGGAGTTCTGGTTGGCTACTCAAATGGAGGCCTCTCGTAGAGTCGAATCGCTAACTCGACAGCATCCTTTGATACGCAAAGGGGACTCTCTTCCCCGTGGGATTTACAAAGCGCTCTATGAGGAATTATTAACTACCTGGAAGCGGGTTGTGGAAGACACACTGCGCCTGGGTTTTGACCTGCCAGATCTAAAGCTGATCCTGGGGGAAGCTCAAATGTTGCGACAAACCTGGGCTTCAGACACTCCGTCTTATCTACACGCCTATTTAGACAATGGCTTATGGGGGAAAGATCCCTTGTGGGATGGTGTCGCTCGCAACGCGTTCACCGTGTTTGTCTGTCTTTATCTAATGCCTGATCCTCTGGCGGATTACCTGGATGAATATCTCTCTGGTCATGAGAAATTACCCTCCAAAAGGACTTTTTTCCGTCATCTCCCTGATGATGAATTATTGCAAGATGAGATTGAAGATGCTCGTTACCGCGCCCGAGATGCTCATAATGCAATTATTCGAGCCAATCTGCGGCTGGTTGTTAGTGTCGCTAAAAGATATATTGGCCGTGGGAGCACATTCCTTGATTTGATCCAGGAAGGCAATATCGGTCTGTTGCGAGCTGTAGCAAAATTCGATCCAACTCGTGGATATAAGTTCAGCACATACGCAACCTGGTGGATCCGTCAATCGATCAGCCGTTCGATTGCAGACCAGGCACGCACCATCCGCATTCCCGTTCATGTTTTTGAATCGATAAACCGCCTGATGCGCGCCCAACGGACCCTGATTCAACAATTAGGCCGAGAGCCAAATAGCGATGAGTTAGCTGTTGAAGCGGGTTTTCTAGATCCTCAAGATGTTCAGGTTATCCAGCAGGCACGCTTAGATGGAACTCAAGTTCCTTTGGATGTTCGCCGGCGCTGGATGAGCGCAGCCAACAAAGTCAGTCGCATTATACGGGCTTCAGAGGAGCCAATGTCCTTGGAAAGTCCCGTTGGCACGGAGGATAGCAGCCAATTAGGTGATTTTATTGAGGATCGAGACGCGCTCGAGCCCATGGACGCGGCAGCCCGTGAAATGCTGCGTGAGCAGGTGAAAAACGCACTCGCAGTGCTCTCTGACCGGGAACGCGAGGTATTGGAGCTGCGTTTTGGTCTGATTGATGGCAAGGATCGCACCTTGGAAGAGGTTGGTCTGCATTTCAAGGTAACTCGTGAACGAGTGCGGCAAATTGAAGCCAAAGCCTTAAGAAAATTACGCCACCCTACTCGCAGTCGACATCTGCGCGATTATTTTGGCTAAATGACTCCTATCATCACTACAACCTGGGCACTGTTCGCTGGACTGATGGTGCTTTTCCTGCCAGGCTTGGCCTGGCTGTCTTTATTTTGGGATCCTGAACAAGATACTTTTGAGCGCTTGGCGGAAGCGATTGGGGTGAGTATTTCGATCACTGCATTATTAGCGTTATTGGCTTACATCTTTGGCTGGCAGGTATCATCTATTGCAATGGTGGTCTTCTACTTATTGTTAGTTCCACCGGCAATTTGGGCGTTGAGACGTTGGTGGAGAGAACGCAAACCGGGAGAGGAGACTGCCAGTCATTCGAACGAAAACTATCCTTTGAATGAAGACATAATCGACATGACCGGCAACTGGTTCTCTCGCTGGCAGGACAAACTGCGCTATCTTATTTTGGCGTTGATCTTCTTTTCTGTCCTAATATGGCGTTTCTATCAAATCCGCGATGTAGTCTTACCACTGTGGGTTGATTCTATCCACCATGTGCAGATTGTGGGTTTGATCCTTGAAAATGGAGGTTTACCAGACACGTTCGAACCTTATATGCCAGTGCCGTTTTACTACCATTACGCATTTCATGCCCTGGCAACAGCTTACTCATTTATTGCCCGAATGAGCCCTCAAGATTCGGTGCTCTATCTCGGACAGGCTCTCAACGCTGCAATCACTCTGGCGGTATATCGTTTAGGAAAGGCCTTATGGGGAGATTGGCGTCGGGCAGCGTTAAGTGCACTGCTGGTCGCTTTTGTGACCCAAATGCCCGCATATTATGTCACCTGGGGGCGATATACCTTATTAACTGGGATGTTATTGCTGCCGCTAGCTATGGCGCTTGCGCTGGATATCATCAACAAAGGAGCCAAATTTTCTCGGGTGATCACCTTAATTGTGATTACCGCAGGCATACTCTTAGCCCATTATTATGCTGCTATACTATTTGCGCTGTTTCTTGTCATCCTTGGTGCCCGGGCTGTGATCGGCGACATTAGATATAAGCGATATTCTGGGTGGAAAACCTGGCTACCATTGCTCCTGGCATCTTTTGCTGGTTTCTTAATTGCGGGTCCTTGGCTTTACCGTATGTGGGGATACGCCCAAGAGGGGGTCAAAGTTGGTGCCATCCAGCTGACAATTGAAGCGGTGGATAGATTGTATTTTCCAGAGTATTTGAGATACCTTTGGCGTTTGCTGGGACCGGATCAGAATCACACCCTATTATTTGTAGCCCTGCCGGGGTTGATCATATCCTTGTTCCATCAGCGTACCCGCACATTTGGCATATGGACGATCATCCTCTGTATTATCAGTCTACCGGTGGGTGTTTACGTCGCCCCATTCAGACCGGATCATGCAGTCATCGTTTTATTTTTGCCAACTGCAGTGATGGTGGCAGAGTTGTTCATCACTGCAACTGATTGGTCTCCCATAGAAAAAATTTCCTCCTTGAAAATGGTATCAATTTTGATCATTTTTGGGGCACTGGTCGCGTGGGGAATCTGGGGAACGCGTTCAGTGATTAACTCTGCGACGGTTCTGGCGACGAAAGCCGATCTGGAGGCGATCAATTGGATCGATAACAATCTCCCGCAAGAAGCTCGATTCTTGATCAATGTTGCCCACTGGCAGTATGGGAACTACCGTGGTGTGGATGGGGGTTGGTGGATCACACCATTGACGGGCAGGATGACCTCACTTCCCAATGCCCTCTATGGGATGGGAGAGGGCGCGTACGTTCAGCAAGTGAATATATCTGCCGCAAAGATCAGCCAGATTGAAGGCTGTACACCTGAATTCTGGGATCTGGTTCACGAAGAAAGATTGACTTATATTTATCTCACTCAATCCCAGGGCACGATCCGCCCAAATCACTTCGATAATTGTTTAGGTATTGAGCTGATTTATGAAAATGAGGGTGTGTATTTATACCGGATTGAGGATATAATTAATGCAAATACATGATGTTTGCTGACATGCATTGTGAAATTTGACACCTACTTAAGCATATGATAAGATAAGTGAGTTTTTTGAGAAAGTAAGGCTGGGGTGGCGTTCCTTAAAATTATCGGCCCTGAACGATAGGGCATCAGGATAGTTTGGGGAGTTCGTCCACCCCTTACTATTTTAAATTGCTTGGGCTGTCTTATGCTTTACGATTATTTACCTCTTGCCATTTTATTCATTCTCGCCGTGCTGCTGGCGGGGTTTGTTGTATTGCTTGGGCATGCAATCGGACCTCGTAGACCTACAAAACGTAAGTCACAACCTTATGAATCGGGTATGACCCCGATCGGACCAGGTACTCGCCGTCTTCCAGTGAGATTTTACTTGGTGGCAGTGTTGTTCATTCTTTTTGATATCGAGGTTGTTTTCTTCTACCCTTGGGCGGTAGCTTTTCGCCAGCTGGGCTTATTTGGTTTAATCGAAATGCTCATCTTCATTTTAATTTTATTGGTTGGATATGTTTATGCTTGGAAGAAAGGAGCATTAGAATGGGAATAGAACAGAAAGCCGGGGATCTGGGTGCGGTAACTATGCGCCTGGAGCAAGCAGTCAATTGGGCACGAACTTATGCCATGTGGCCGTTGTTGTTCGGGGTGGCTTGCTGTGCCATTGAAATGATGGCTGGCCAGGCCGCAAAGCATGATATGAGCCGCTTTGGGATGGAGTTGATGCGCGCTACGCCGCGCCAATCTGATCTGATGATCATCTCTGGGCGGGTTACTCGCAAGATGGCGCCGGTCTTACGCCTGCTTTACGATCAGATGCCTGACCCAAAGTGGGTTTTATCCATGGGTGATTGCGCCTCCTGCGGCGGTATCTTTAATAATTATGCCATCGTGCAAGGTGTGGATGAAATCATGCCTGTGGATGTATATGTCGCTGGTTGTCCCCCGAGACCAGAAGCGCTTATCCATGGCATATTGACTTTACATGATAAAGTGCGCGGCGAAACCCTGAAAACCTGGGCCTAGCTCGTCATGAATATTGTTGGGTTGCTATGAATAAAGAACTAGAAAAAACTGCCTCAGCCTTGATAGAGCGGTATAGCGTGGAACTTCGAGAGTTCCGAGGACAAACCAATTTGATCGTCTCCGCTGAGGATATCATTGAGGTTTGCCAAACACTGCGCGACGAATTCGGATTTAATTTCCTGGAAGTCGAAACAGCTGTTGATTATTGGCCTCGGCAGGAGCCGCGCTTTCACGTGATTTATCAACTGTACTCCATTGAAAAACACATTCGGATTGGCTTGCGAGTACCTGTCTCCGGTGTTTCGCCTGGCTTGCCAACCTTGGTGGGTTTATTCGCAAACGCAAACTGGCGCGAGCGAGAAATCTGGGATATGTTCGGTATTCGCTTTGAGGGTCATCCGAACTTACGTCGCATACTCATGCCTCATGATTGGCAGGGACATCCGCTGCGTAAAGATTATCCTCTGGGTTATGAAGAGGTTCAATTTACTTTCAATGCTGAAGAAATTGACCGGGATAAGCCCTATGCCGAAGAGTGAGACATAATTATGTTAGATCAATCGGAATTTGCTTTCAACGAATTACGACATTTAGTCTCTGAAAGGGCTATTCAGGGTGAGACCATGCTCCTGAATATGGGCCCACAGCATCCCAGCACGCACGGTGTCCTGCGTTTGCTGCTTGAAATGGATGGCGAGATCGTTGTAAATTGTTTCCCCGACATTGGTTTCCTGCATACTGGGATTGAGAAGAACATGGAAGCCAAGTCCTATGAGAAAGCAGTTGTGATGACCGATCGCCTGGATTACCTCAATAATCTCGGTAATAACCTGGTTTATTGTATGGCGATTGAGAAGCTGGCTGAATTGGATGTCCCGGTACGTGCCCAAGCCATCCGGGTCATACTTACCGAGCTGCAGCGGATCGGCTCACATTTGGTCTGGCTTGGGACTCATACCCTGGACCTGGCGGCGATCTCAGTCTTTTGGTACACCTTCCGTGAACGGGAGCTGATCCTGGATATCAATGAAATGGTCTCAGGCCAGCGGATGATGACCACTTATTTCCGCCCTGGAGGTCTTTGGCGGGATGTCCCAATAGAATTCGAGAATGCAGTTCGTGAGTTTATCAAAATCTTTCCCCGACGGATCGAGGAATATGGGGACATGTTGAGTGAGAATCCGATATTCATCGACCGCACCAAAGACGTCGGTATTCTCAAGGCAGAGGATGCTATCCACTGGGGTGTGACTGGTCCAATCTTACGCGCCACTGGAGTTGAGCACGATTTACGAAAAGTCGATCCTTACATGGGTTATGAGCAGTATGAATTTGATGTCCCTACTCAAACAGATGGCGATACCTATGCACGTTACCTGGTCCGGATGGAAGAGATGCGTCAATCGCTCCGCATTGTTCAGCAGGCTCTAGACAAGCTGCCATATGGGCCTGTGCGCAGCAACAACCGCAAATACGTCCCACCACCGCGCTCTGAATTGGGCATAAGTATGGAGGCGGTGATCCACCACTTCAAACTTTGGACGGAAGGATTTGATATGCCCGAAGGATCTGTGTATGCGGCGGCTGAATCTCCTAGAGGTGTGTTGGGAGTATACCTGGAGAGCGATGGCGGTCCCAAACCTTATCGGGTACATTGGCGGACACCTTCCTTCGATAACCTTCAGGTTCTACCGGTGTTGGCGAAGGGTCACCTGATGGCAGATTTAGTTGCCTTGATGGGTACAACTGACTTTGTTTTAGGAGACATTGATCGATGAAGCTCGATTTGAGGGAACATGATAGCTGAAAAATACGCTGCAGAAATTGAGATCATACTAGCCAAGTATCCTCCTGATCAAAAACGATCGGCTGTGATGGCTTTGCTTTATCTTGCCCAGCGTGATGGAGGTTACGTCACCAAAGGTGACATGGTCGAAATTAGTGAAATTCTGGGCATCACCCCAACCGAAGTTGCTTCCATTGTTGGTTTCTATACCCTATATCATGATCAGCCTGAAGGGGTAATCCGCATCCAGGTCTGCAATGATCTGCCGTGCGCATTGAGGGGTGCAGATGAATTCCTGGAAAAATTATGTGAAAACCTTGGCATTCAAGTTGGCGAAACGACTCCAGATGGATTGGTGACAATTGAAGCAGTCATGTGCTTAGCTGCGTGTGATAAAGCCCCAATGTTTCAGGTGCAATCAGCAGATGGTCTCTCATATTATGAAGATCAGACCGTGAGCAGTGCTCTTGAAGTGGTAGAAACGTTACGAAAGCAGGATGCATCATGATGAACGAGTTTATCCTGCTTCGCCATCGCCAAATACCAGATCTGGATCAGCTAGAGGTCTATCGCCAGCACGGCGGATTTGAGGCATTCCAGAATGCAGTCACGGCGATGAATCCGAATGACGTCACCCAGGAAGTGAAAGCCTCTGGTTTGCGAGGCAGGGGTGGCGCGGGTTTTCCGACCGGTTTGAAATGGACATTCATCGATAATGAGAATTGGCCGCATTATGTCGTCGCCAATGCGGATGAATCGGAACCAGGAACTTTTAAAGACCGCGAGATCATGGAGGGAAACCCCTTCCAGTTCTTGGAGGGGGTCGCTCTGACTGCTTATGCGATCCAGGCCACTGAAGCATACATATACCTGCGTGGTGAATTTTGGCAGATCGCTGCTTCTTTAGACCAGCAGATCGAAGAACTCGAGGCGGCTGGATTACTGGGTGAAAAGATTTTCGACACTGATTTTTCCCTGCGTATCTTCACTCATCTCGGGGCGGGGGCCTATCTCTGTGGTGAAGAGACAGCCCTGCTGGAATCTATGGAGGGAAAGCTGGGCCAACCCCGTCTCCGACCTCCTTTCCCACCCTCATACGGGCTCTATGGTAAACCGACTGTCGTCAATAATGTCGAAACTCTGACCAATGTGCCTTATATCATCACGCGCGGTGCGGATTGGTACACCTCGATCGGTACTGAAAAGAGCACTGGTCCCAAGATTTTCAGCCTTTCTGGAAGGGTGAATAAACCCGGAAATTACGAACTTCCTTTGGGAACCACCTTCCGTGAACTGATATTTGAGCATGGTGGTGGCATCCCGGATGGCAGGGAGATCAAAGCCATCATGGCTGCAGGTGCTTCATCCTCTCTGATTATCGCCAATGAAGAAGCGCTCGATACCCCCATGGATTATGAGAGTGTACCCAATGTCGGGGCTGACCTGGGTTCCGCATCGGTGATTGTAATTGACGACACGGTGAGTATTGATTGGGTGTTGTATAAGACATTGCATTTCTTCAGCCACGAATCCTGTGGAAAGTGCACCCCTTGCCGGGAAGGTATTTACTGGATGAGACACATCATCGATCGCATTCACCAGGATGAAGCCTCTTGGAGTGATGTCGAATTGCTCAACGAAGTTGCCTATCAGATCAAAGGCAAGTGTCTGTGTGCCCTGGGAGAGTTCGCGATTGAAGCAGTCACCTCTGGAATTGAGCGGTTTGAATCCGATTTTCGGGCGAAGGCTGCAGAGATTTCGAGCGAAGGGTGAACTAATTGGTTTTAAGTGATTTAAATTTAGCTGGTTGAATAAATAAGACGCTCTCTATGTTATTGTCGTGGACGATGGAACGAATATGGGTCAATTGATAAGTTTAGAGATCGATGGAAACAAAGTCCAGGTACCAGCTGGTACCCTGGTTGTGGATGCTGCCAGGAAGGCAGGTGTGGATATCCCGGTCTTTTGCTACCATCCCAAAATGGAGCCTGTTGGGATGTGCCGTATGTGTTTGGTTGAGATCGGGCGGCCGCAGATGAACCGTGATACAGGGGAGCTTGAACGCAACGAAGATGGCAGCTATGTGATCCAATTCGGCCCGAAGTTGGAGACGGGCTGCACAGAGGTTGTCTCCGAAGGGATGGTCGTGCGCGGCATGACCGATGAAGTTTCCCGGGCGCGCAAGGATATCATCGAATTCTTGCTTACCTCACACCCACTTGACTGTCCGGTATGCGATAAGGGCGGTGAATGCTCCCTACAGAACCTGACCATGGAATTTGGATCTGGTGATGGCCGGTTCCTATACGATGAAAAGAAACATTTCTCCAAGCACGTTCCCCTTGGAGAATTAATCTATCTCGATCGAGAGCGTTGTATCCAGTGTGGTCGCTGTGTTCGCTTCCAGGATGAGATCGTTGATGACGCTGTAATCGGGTTTGAAGGACGTGGGCGCTCATTGAAAATCGTCACTTACTCAGAACCTGGTTTTGATTCATATTACTCCGGAAACACAACCGATATTTGCCCAGTCGGGGCGTTGACCACCAGTGATTTCCGTTTTGGGGCGCGACCTTGGGAGATGAAAGCGGTTGCTTCGGTGTGTACACATTGCCCTGTGGGTTGCAATCTAACTTTGAATGTTCGCCGGGAGAATAAATCCGGTGGCGATTTCGTAGTAAAACGAGTGTTACCGCGGCAAAATGAAGCGGTGAATGAAATCTGGATCTGTGATAAGGGACGCTTCGCACATCATTATGCCAGCAGCGAAGACCGGTTGACGCAGCCTCTGGTAAGAGTGGACGGTGAGTTGACACCAGCCTCGTGGGATGAAGCCCTTGAGCTGGTTGCGAAGCGCTTCAAGGAGGCCGGTTCGGATCTGTTGACCTTAGCCAGCGGGCGGATTTCAAACGAAGATCTATTCAACCTGCGCTCTCTTTCCGATCACTTGGGTGGGAGTACTGCATTGTACTCCGAGATGGCTGGCGGCGATCTTGTTGCCCAGGTTGGTGTTGGTCAGGGTTCAAATTTTTCTAATCTGGGGCCGGAAACTACCATATTTGTTGTGGCCAGCAATTTAGAAGAAGAAGCACCGCTTTATTGGCTGCGGGTCAAGCAAGCAGCCGAACGGGGTGCCAAACTGATCGTGGCAAACCCTCGGCACACCAAGACCGAGCGATTGGCTAGCCATGTCTTGCGTTATCCCTATGGAGGAGAAGCAGCCCTTGTCCTGGCGCTGACCAATTCTTTATCCACAAAGCGGATCGACCTTCCCAATGAGTTCCGGGAAATTGAACGCTCTCGAGAGATCCAGGCCGCGGCCAAAGATTTCGCTGAGGCAGACAATGCCATCATCTTGTTTGGCAATGAGGGCACTGGATTACAGACTTCACGCCATCTGGCCCAAGCCTGTGCCAATTTATTGATCATCACCGGCCATACCGGGAAAGCCAACAATGGCCTGATCGCCGTCTGGCAGCGAGCCAATACTCAGGGTGCCTGGGATATGGGATTCCGCCCTGCCGCCGACTTGATCGAAACTGTGCGCTCCAAACAAGCGCTGTATATCGCTGCGGCTGATCCTGCGGGGGACGATCCAAATTTTGTGGAGGCGATAAAGACTACTGGTTTTATAGTGGTCCAAGAGCTTTTCTTAACAGAGACCGCCAAATTGGCGGATGTTGTCCTTCCAGCTCAGGCTTTTATTGAGCGTGAAGGGACTCTGACCAATGGTGAGCGGCGCGTACAGCGTTTCTACACTGCTGTTCCAGAACGCTTACAGACTCGGCCTGATTACAGCATCACCGCCCAAATTAGCCAGCTGGTTGGTCTTGAACTCGAGGATAAACACCCGTTCCGCGTAATGGAACAAATCGCCGCTCAAATCCCTGATTATTCCGATGTCTCGTACGAGAAAGTTTCAGCTGTGGTCGAGCAGTGGCCGATCATCGGTCGCAGCGATCTGTATTATGGCGGCACAACCTATGAGAATTCGCAAGGATTAGGCTATCAGCTGCAGCCAGCCGCGCAAAAAGGCCAACCTGTCTCTTTGGAAGCAGTTCAGCTGGAAGAATTCGATTCTGGAGGGGAAGCTGGTTTAGTGGCCGTCCCCGTAACGGTTCTCTATGATCGTGGGCAAATGGTGATACCCGCTGATCTGCTGCACCAGCGCATCCCCGAACCATACGTTGTGGTTCACCCGGAATCGATCGCTCACTTGGGCTTAATTGACGGAGCCCATGTTCGACTTGATATCTCCGGGATTGAAGTTGATGTGGTCGCTCACTTAGACGAAACGATACCTCAAGATGTATTGCTCGTACCACGCAGCATGGGAATCCCCATCCATGGACCAACCCCGGTAGAAATCGCGGTCGTCGAACAGGCAGTGACATAACAGGATATATTCATGGATTATTTACTTATCTTAGAGTGGATAGTAAAAGCCGTAGTAATTCTCCTATTTTGTGTGACTGGCTTTGCATACCTCACATTCTATGAGCGCAGAGCTCTGGCTCGGATGCAGGTACGCATCGGCCCCAACCGAGCTGGTCCATCAGGCTGGTTTCAACCTGTGGCAGACGGAATAAAACTTATTTTCAAGGAAGAACTGATCCCCGGGCAGGCATATAAACCCGTTTTCATTTTAGCGCCGATGATTACCGTGTTTCCTGCGCTGGTCATCCTGGCAGTCATACCATGGGGAGCTTACATAACTGTCTTTGGTCGTCAAATCCCGCTTTACCTTACTGACATCAATGTTGGTGTGTTATACCTGATTGCCATCGCTTCGATCTCAGTTTATGGTATCGTCCTGGCAGGGTGGTCATCGAATAATAAATACGCCATGATGGGTGGATTACGTTCATCTGCCCAGATGATCAGCTACGAGCTCGCATTAGGCCTTGCCCTTATTGGACCAATTCTCATCGCCGGGACGATGAGTTTAATGGGTATCGTCGAAGCCCAAGATCCAATCTGGTTTATCGTCTACCAACCGATAGGAGCGATCATTTTCTTTGTCGCTTCGGTTGCCGAGGTGAACCGGGCACCGTTCGATATGCCGGAAGCTGAACAAGAGCTGACCGCTGGGTACCACGCAGAATATTCTGGGATGAAGTTCGCTTTGTTCTTCATGGCTGAATATGTCAAGATGATCGCCATCAGCGCCATCGGTGCCACGCTGTTCTTGGGTGGTTTTCGTGGTCCTTTCGTCGATCAGGTTCCCATACTGGGTCCTTTTTACCTCTTTTTCAAGATTATGGTCTTGTTATTTGTCCTGATCTGGCTCAGGGCGACCTTGCCACGCCTGCGCTATGACCGATTAATGGCTTTTGGATGGAAGATATTATTGCCGCTCGCCTTAGCGAATGTGTTCCTGACTGCGGTTGTATTGGTATTGATTGGAGGTTAGGGATGAGTGCTGTTGTAGGACTTGCGCGGGGCTTGATGACCACGCTCAGGTCGATGTTTGGAAAACCGATTACGGTTCAGTATCCAGAGCAGAAGTTGCCGGTTACTCGCCGTTTCAAAGGACGACATTTTCTGGACCGTTATGAGAACGGGCTGGAAAAATGCATCGGTTGTGCATTATGTGCCGCAGCTTGCCCGGCTAATGCCATTTTTGTTGAAGCTTCGGAAAATACTGACGAAGAGCGTTTCTCACCAGGTGAACGCTATGCCAGCACATACGAGATCAATATGCTGCGTTGTATTTTCTGTGGATATTGTGAGGATGCCTGTCCGACAGAAGCGATTGTGCTAGGCGACAATTACGAGCTGTCTTTCACTGACCGTAAGAGTGCCATCTATACCAAGGAGATGCTGATTGTACCGGTGCCTGAAAACGGCAAACCAACCCCTCAAGAGATTGAACCTGGCACCTTTACTCGATCCATACCGGTGATGCAGGATCCTGAAGATTGACCATTTAGGAAAAGAACTATTAAAAAAATTCGGGTGAATGATGACTTCTGATTTCCTATTATTCCTTGTCCTGGCGGTTGTCGCAGTGGCTTCTGCTCTGAGCATGTTGCTCAGTCGTAATGCAGTTTACTCAGCGTTGTTTTTGGTCATCAATTTCGCCACGATCGCTGTTTTTTTCTTATTGCTCGGTTCGCCATTTCTTGCTATGGTCCAGGTTACCGTGTATGCCGGAGCTATCATGGTGTTGTTCCTGTTCATTATCATGATCCTGGGTACCGAACAATTACGGCAAGATGAGACTCTACCTTGGCAGAGACCGATAGCGATCTTTCTTGGGGTGGTCCTGTTAGTTGAGACTGGCTTCATTATCTATTCGTTGGGATTTCAACAGGGGATATTACCGGATTTCAGATCGTTTGCTTCCGGGTATGCCAGTCCAGCGGATATCGGCATTTTGTTATTCAACGAATATCTCCTGCCGTTTGAGATCACATCGGTGCTTTTATTGGTGGCGATAATCGGGGCAATTGTCTTGACCAAGGATCAAAAGTCATGAGATTACATTTCTATGGTATCTTGAATTTCGAAAATTATTAATCGACGGGAGCAGCAGTCCATGCCAGTTTCATATTACTTCGCGCTTTCCGCAATCTTATTTACCATCGGTGCGCTTGGTGTATTGATCCGCCGTAACGCCATTGTGATTTTCATGTCGATCGAACTGATGCTCAATGCGGCCAATTTATCTTTCGTAGCGTTTTCCCAGCTGCACGATACTTTACGCGGGCAGGTGCTTGTCTTCTTCGTGATAACCGTCGCCGCAGCAGAGGTGGCTGTTGGGTTGGCATTGATTGTCACCATCTTTAAAACAAAGCAAAGCATCAATGTCGATGTGTTAAATGAGCTGAAACAATAATCAAGGTATTTCGTTTATGCTGCCTAATATTTGCAAAGATTTTTCGGGAATCACTAAATATGCTGACTTGGAGAGCTGATCCATGTTCCTGAGCGAAGCAGCTGCATCCGGACCAACTTTCTTTTACCTGGTCCCATTGGTCGTCTTTATTCCGCTGATCGGTTTGCTGACAAATATCATCTTTGGCAAGTGGATGGGGGAGAAAGCCATAGGTTGGATAGCCAGTTTGGCCACCGGGTTGACATTTCTTGTTGCCGTATTGCTGGGTGTTTCCTTGCTCAACCACCCGGAACAGGTGATTGTTCCTTTAGTGGATTGGATCAGCATAGGTGAGCTGCAGGTCCAATGGGCTTTCCAGGTTGATACGCTCTCCGTAACGATGATGCTTGTCGTGGCAGGAGTGGGCACTCTTATCCATATTTATTCTATTAGATACATGCACGAAGATGTGCGCTTCAATGGGGACCCGGGACGTTTCAAGCGGTTTTTCGTTTTTATGAATCTGTTCATCGTCACCATGATGGTCTTAGTCAGTGCGAACTCCTACCTGATGTTGTTTGTGGGTTGGGAGGGCGTTGGTTTGTGTTCTTATCTATTGATCGGATTTTGGTTTGAGAAGGGGAAAGATGGGACTGGTAACGCCCAGGCAGCCAAGAAAGCTTTCGTAACCAATCGGATCGGTGATTTTGGTTTGATGATCGCGATTTTCATTATGTTTTGGGCTTTCGGTTCCTTGAACTTTGACCAGGTCTTTGCCCAATCCTCCCAAGCAGCAGAGACAGTCATCCTGGCGATTACCCTGCTCATGCTGGTTGGTGTGGCGGGTAAATCAGCCCAGATCCCGCTCTATGTCTGGTTGCCGGATGCCATGGCGGGCCCAACACCGGTCTCCGCCCTGATTCACGCTGCGACGATGGTGACCGCGGGTGTGTACCTCATCACTCGTTCATACCCGCTATATAATTCTGCACAGCAAGTGCAATATATCGTCGCCATGGTAGGTGGCATCACTGCCTTGTTAGCAGCCACGATCGCAGTTGGTCAGTTTGATATCAAGAAAATCCTGGCCTACTCCACGATCAGCCAGCTTGGTTTCATGGTCGCGGCTGTCGGTATCGGCGCTTATGCGGCTGGCATGTTCCACCTTGTGACCCACGCATTTTTCAAGGCCTTGCTCTTCCTTGGTGCCGGATCGGTCATCTTGGGGGTTGAGCACGGTCATCACCACCTTGAGCATGAAGGCAAAGGGGAGAATGGCGGAGAACATTTTGATCCCCAAGATATACGTAACATGGGTGGTTTACGCACCCGCATGAAAACCACCTTTTGGGTCTATTTGATCGGCACCCTGGCTTTAGTGGGTATTTTCCCCTTTGCTGGTTTCTGGTCAAAGGATGAAATTCTCCTGGAGGAACAGATTCTCGATCCGCCAGTTTATTGGATATTAATCATCACAGTCTTCTTGACTGCATTCTATATGGGCAGGCAGGTCTTGATGGTTTTCTTTGGTAAACCTCGCTCCGAAGCGACGGCTCATGCTAAAGATAATCCTCCATCGATCACTGTCCCACTAATTGTGTTAGCGTTCTTCTCCGCAGTGGCTGGTATCCTGAATCTGCCCCGCTTGCATTCATTCACTGAATGGTTGGAACATACCGTTAAATCGATCCATCCTGTCGAATTTAATTTTCTGGCTGCAGTAGTCGCCTCAATCATTGCCATCTCTGGTCTTTTCTTTGCCTGGTTAGTTTACAGCTGGCGCTATAAGAAGCTGCAAGAACTGCCGCCGGCACAGAGGCCGGACGATCCTTTACGCCAATGGCTTGGACCAATTTTCACTGGAATGGAAAACAAGTGGTGGGTGGATGAACTTTATTGGGCAGTTATCCTGAACCCGTACATCAAGTTATCTCGCTTCCTGGCTGAGGTAATCGATTGGCGTTTCTGGCACGATTGGTTTCATAACAGCGTCATTGTCCGTGGATATAACTCATTGGCAAGATTCCTTTCCGGCCCATTCGACTTAGGATTCATCGATGGCATTGCCAACGGCTTAGCCAGCGTTACGGTTCGCTTTGCAGGCAGTCTGCGCAAAGTTCAAACCGGATATGTAAGAAATTATGCTCTGATGGTACTCTTGGGTGTAGTTGTAATTATTGGGTATCTGATCTTGCGCTAAGCAATCCCTGCTTCTCTTATCCTGGTTGGATAGAGTAGTTTAGGAAAGGGGCTGTTACTAACTTCAGAACGAGGACAAGCTATGGACTTCTTGGACTTCTTGCTTCACCCCCTTACATTGGTCACGTTCTTCCCGCTGATGGGCGTGTTAATAATCCTGTTCATGGACAAGGAGAATAAAACCGCCATCCGCTGGACAGCGTTAATCACCTCATTGATCACCTTTGGTATTTCTTTGTGGGTGTTGATGCTGTTCAACCCGGCTAATCCCGATCTACAAATGGTGGTCGATATACCATGGATCGAAGTAGCTGGTTGGGAGATCACCTATTTGATGGGCATTGATGGCCTGAGCATTTTGCTGGTGCTCTTGACGACTTTCCTGACCCCGATCTCGATCCTCTCCACCTGGACCGCGGTTGAAGAAAGGGTGAAGGAGTTCATGATCTTCTTCTTGTTACTGGAAATCGGCATGGTGGGTGTCTTCCTTTCACTGGATCTATTCCTATTTTATGTCTTCTGGGAATTCACCCTGGTCCCAATGTATTTCCTGATTGGTGTCTGGGGTGGTCCGAACCGGGTATATGCCGCGGTCAAATTCTTCCTCTACACCATGGCAGGATCGATTTTGATGCTGCTGGCGATCCTGTGGTTGGGCATCTCCCAGGGAACTTTCTCCGTCCCGGAGCTGGTCGCTACCGCCTCGATCCCTGGAAATATTCAAATCTGGCTCTTCCTGGCCTTTGCGGCAGCTTTTGCCATTAAAGTCCCCATGTGGCCGCTGCATTCATGGTTGCCTGATGCCCACGTGGAAGCCCCCACTGCAGGTTCTGTGATCCTGGCGGGTGTCTTGCTGAAGATGGGTACTTACGGCTTCCTGCGCTTCAATCTCTCGCTGTTCCCCGAAGCTTCCGTCAAGCTGGCCCCGTGGATTGCGGTGCTGGCGGTGATTGGCATCTTGTACGGTGCCATGGTTTCTTATGCCCAGAAGGATGTCAAGATGCTGGTTGCCTATTCATCGGTCAGCCACCTGGGCTTCGTAATGCTGGGATTGTTTGCGATTAATTCACAGGGCATTGAAGGGGGCATATTGCAGATGATCAACCATGGCATCAGCACGGGAGCGTTGTTCCTTGTCGTCGGTATGATCTATGAAAGACGCCATACGCGCGATATGGATGCTTTTGGCGGCTTGTGGAAGGTGATGCCGGTTTACGCCGCAATGACCCTGATCGTGGTCTTGTCTTCTATGGGTTTGCCTGGTTTGAATGGATTTGTGGGTGAATTTACCATATTACTGGGTGCGTTTGGCTCAAAAGTACTCAACAATCCCTGGTTCGCTGCTCTGGCGGCTGTTGGTGTGATCCTGGCCGCTGTCTATCTGCTCTACATGTTTAATAAGATGTTCATGGGACCGGTAGATAAAGATGAAAACCGCAGGCTATTTGATCTTAACTTACGAGAAATCGTCACCCTCGTGCCGCTGCTGATCCTTATCTTCTGGATCGGTCTATATCCCTCACCATTTTTCAATTTGATGGAAGCTTCGGTAACTAAGCTGGTTGAATCGATACAGGTCGCGGCGATGGCTGGACTGCCGTGATGACTGAAAGAAGGCTCAAATGACCCTGGGAGAATTAACCGCCAACCTGATAAAAATCTTGCCCTTGTGTATTGTCATAGTTTGGGCATGTGTGATTTTGTTGGTGGATTTATTTATTCCGAAAGAACGGAAGGCATGGACAGCAATCCTGTCTGCGATTGGTCTGCTGGTTGCCATGGGTTTCTCAATTGCCCAAACTGGAGTCGATACTGAAGCCTTTGGGGGCATGCTGGTGGTAGATGGCTTCTCTCAATTCCTGACCATTCTGGTGCTTTCCACCGGTTTGGCTGCTGTTATGTTGTCATATGATTACCTGAACCGCCTTGGAATTCAGCGCGGCGAGTACTACGTACTACTGATGTTCTCGATCAGCGGGATAATGCTGATGGCTATGGCCGCGGACCTGATCGTGATCTTCCTCGCTCTGGAACTGCTCTCTATCCCCTTGTACGTATTGGCTGGTTTCGCCCGACCGCGCACGGATTCAGAAGAAGCTGCGATCAAGTATTTCTTATTGGGGGCTTTTGCCAGCGGATTCTTGGTCTACGGTGTGGCGATCGTGTTTGGCGCAACTGGATACACCGGGTTGACTGATATTCTCCAGTCTATTCAAGGCGGTTCTGTTGATATGTCCTTGCTGGCAATCGGGGCTGCTTTGATCCTAGTTGGGTTAGGGTTCAAGGTTGCTGCAGTACCCTTCCACATGTGGACACCAGATGTATATCAGGGTGCGCCATCCTCGGTTACTGCTTTTATGGCAGTGGGTGCCAAAGTCGGTGGTTTTGCTGCGCTAATGCGCATCTTTGTCACCTCTTTTGGGGTCCTGGCGATGGACTTCACCGCCGTGCTGTGGGGTTTAGCCGCCTTGACGATGATTTTGGGAAATGTGGTTGCGATTGCCCAGAAGAATATTAAACGTATGCTGGCCTATTCGAGCATTGCCCAGGCTGGCTATATCCTAATGGCTTTGGTTCCTTACGGGCAGAAGGATGTCATCGTTGATGCGATCGCGGCCGCCTTGTTATACCTGATCGCCTATGCGTTTATGAGTTTCGCCGCCTGGGCAGTGGTGATCACTTTAGAGAAAGCCGAGGGCGAGGGTTTGCAGCTCAGCGATTATGCAGGATTGGGCCGCAAGTACCCAGTTTTAGCAGCTATAATGACCGTGTCGATGCTCTCTTTCACGGGGATACCACCTACGCTGGGGTTTATTGGAAAATTCTACCTGTTTCGCAGCGTCGTCGAGGGTGGCTTTATTTGGCTGGCGATTATCGGCGTGCTCACTTCGCTTGTCTCCGCTTACTACTATTTGCGGGTAGTGATCTATATGTACATGCAGGATGGCGAACCAGTCGCCCAGCGTGATAACTGGGTCTACCTGACCGCAGCAGTGACCGGAGTGGGGATGATAGTTCTGGGTATATTTTCCCTTCCGCTGCTAAAGTGGGCATACCAGGCTGCCATATCAGCCTTCTAATGTATACCGCCCTCTGAGTGTAATAATCTCGGAGGGCGATTTTTTCTCCAGTCAGTTATTTAATTATTTATCAGGAAGTCCCGTACAGCTTGCGGTGTACAATGCTCAGGGCGAGCACCTGCTCGGCGGCATGATAAGAAGAGCGTACCAGCGGACCAATCTCAACCCACCTAAAACCGATTTCGCGGCCGAATTCTCTCAGCTCCCCGAATTCCTCGAGAGTGTAATATCGGGAAATGGGTAGGTGTTTCTTGCTGGGCTGCAGGTACTGTCCGACGGTCAGTATATCTACTCCCCAGCTGCGTTGATCGCGCATTACACTCTTGACTTCATCAATGTTTTCACCGAGGCCGACCATGATCCCAGATTTAGTAAGAACTTCCGGATCGAGCTCTTTGGCGTTAGATAATATGGCCGCGGCCCATTCGTAGCGGTCTTGGGGCTGAACTGCCTTGAACAAGCGCGGAACGGTCTCTACATTGTGGTTGAGTATCTCGGGACGGGCGTTCATAACGATCTTCAAGGCTTCCGGGCTGCCTTTGAAATCGGGGATCAAGACCTCAATTGAGCAGCCGGGATGCAGCTCACGGATTCGCCGGATAACCATGGCGAATATCGGCGCGCCACCATCCTTGCGATCATCACGGTTAACGCTGGTGATGACCGCATGCTTCAGGTCCATCGCCTTGACCGCTTGGGCAATGCGTTCAGGCTCCATCCAATCTATAGGGGATGGCTGACCGCGCTTGATATCGCAAAAACCACAGGTGCGGGTGCAGACATCACCCAGCATGAGGAAAGTGGCTGTCCCAGCTCCCCAGCACTCGCCAAGGTTGGGGCACATGGCTTCTTCGCACACGGTGTGGAGTTCTTTCGAGCGCATCAGGTCCTGCAACCACTCGTAAGCCTCCCCAGAGGGGGCGCGCACTTTGATCCAGTCTGGACGAGGCAGCGGGGTGGTGTTCTCACCTACAGGTTTTATCCGGTCACGGGTGGGGGTATGAGGCATATGTTTTCCTGTTCATTACCGTTAAATTCAACTTCTTCTAAATGATGCTCGCTTTGTATTGATAATTCTACCTCAGAACATTGTTTCGCCTGTTAGAAGCAGGTAAATTTCATAAATGGGGTTTGCCCAAGGCTATGCGTTTCGACTGCACTACGCTCTGCTCAACATGATTTATCAAAAAAAGTAGAAGGAAGATTTTTGGGATCCTACTGCTGCACCTGGCGCACGATCACTCTCACCCCTTTGACCTCAATCACCTCTACCGGAGTTCCTTCCGGGATTGGCTCTTGGCCCTCGGCCAGCTCGCTGGTCCACAGTTCCCCATCCAGCTGGACGGTGCCAATGGGTGAGATCGCACTGCGGGCGGAACCGGTGCGACCGATCAGTGGATCCATACCCATGCGGACCGGCGCTCTCTGAGCACGCAGGGCGAAGGTCAATATCACAAGGAAAATACCAGCCGTTGCCAAGGAGACCCCGATCACCAAGGGTACGGAAACCCTTAAGAAGGATGGTGTACCGGGTGAATTGAAGAGCACTAATGAGCCCACGATTAACGAGGCGACACCGGCCGCGGTCAGTGCACCAAGGGTCGGAGTTTTGATATCCAGAACAAATAATACGAAGGCGATCGCCAGGAAGATTAACCCAAACCAGTTGACCGGTAAAAAACCCAACCCGTAGGCTGCCAAAGCCAGGCAGACCGCCCCGATGAATCCTGCGATCCAGCCACCTGGACTGGAGAGCTCAATCAGGATCGCTTGCACCCCTATGGTGAGCAGCAGAAAGACAATATTGGGATTGGTGAGCACGCCCAGTAGGCTCTCAATGAAGGTAGGATCGAATGGGATCAACAAAGCATCGGTAGTATCCAAGGTCACGGATCCATCGATTGTGGTGACTTGGTAGCCATCCAGCTGTTCAAGTAGATCGGGTACGTTATCGGCGATGAAATCCACCAGGCCGATCTGGTAAGCCTCATTAGCGGTGACAGCATGAGCCGACTCGATGGTCTCTTCGGCGACTTGGACCGCTTCTTCCCCGCGCTCTTCGGCCAGGGAGCGCACCAGAGCTTTGAGGATATTCTTTTCCTTAGCCTCGATCGTCTCGCCCAGATCTTCACCTTCAGCCCCGACCGGACTGGCGGCACCGATCGCTGTCTCAGGCGCCATGGCGGAGGCGTGACCGGCCAGGGTGATCACCGTGCCAGCACTGCCAGCGATCGCTCCTCGAGGGGCAACATAAACCACTACTGGGGTGCTGCTGTTGCGGATCACCTGGACGAACTCATTCATCAAGTCAACACTGCCGCCAGGTGTATCGAGCATCAAGACCAGCGCTTCAGCACCCTGCTGTTCGGCACTGGTCAGGCCGCGCTCCAGATAGCCAAGCATAGAAGGAGTTAGGGGACCTTCAGCAGTGAGCAGCAGGACCGGCGATGTGTTCCCTTGGGCTGATGCTCGCAGTGTAAAAACGGGCAGCAACCAGATCAATGCTAGTGAGAGAAGTAATAAGATCCGTTTAATCATACAGGGTTATTATAAGCCGGATTTGAAGCCAGTTTCATGAAATAA
>DAOVCZ010000017.1 GCA_030669775.1 Chloroflexota bacterium
CACAATTTCAGGATTTATCACAGGCAGATCGGACAATGCAGTTGATCGAGGATGGGAAAGCACTGCTCGATGCAGGACGTCAAGCGAAATCATATTCCAGCCTGCTCCTGACTGGAAAATCCTTGGGAACCCTGACAATGGCTTTTATCCTCAACGAAGATCAAGATTTACTCAAGGCAAAGACCATCTGGCTGACACCTTTGATGCATTTACCACCCGTCTCTCAGGCTGCCCTTGAATTGACCGGACCTGCATTCTTTGTTGGCAGCGATGCGGATCCCACATTTGAATCCGAACCGGTGACCAAGATCCAATCCATGTCCAATACGACCACGCAAATCATCAAACACGCCAATCACAGTTTAGAAATCCCCGGTGAACCACTCCGATCGCTCCAGATCCTCACCCAGGTGATGGAAAACTTGAACAGCTTCTTAAGCTGATTAATTCCATCTCATTCCACCAAACACCACCTCAGTGTCACTTTCACAACGTCTGAAACTCACCCTAAAAGCTGCATGGGAACTCGGAATACGACAAGTCGGGTTGTATTTATACTACCTACTTGGATTGCGCAGCGGTTTGTTTCGCCACATGACTCCTGCGCAGGAACCATTGGATTATCAGCAAGCCCGCGCCTATGAAATCTCTACGGGGTTGGTTAAAATCCCCAAACGTGAAGCCCTGGCCCAGCTGGTCGGTGAGAATGCACCTGCACTGTTAGCAGAGGCCAACGATCTTAATAAAGGCAAGGTGCGCCTATTTGGCGGTCCACCACAAGACTTGAACCTTCTTGTACCCTTGCCTCTCGAACATTGGACAATAGTCGCTGAGGATCAAAGTAGAGCGGGCACAGAGGATATCAAATACCTCTGGGAACCAGCCCGGTTCACCTGGATGTATACCCTGGCAAGGGCATATACATTGAGTGAGGATGAAGGGTATGTAGAGACATTTTGGCGTGAATTTGAAGCCTTTGCCGATATAAATTTACCTAATTTGGGACCAAACTGGGTTTCAAGCCAAGAAGTTGCCTTCCGGTTGATCGCTTTTACCTTTGCTTATCAAGTTTTCAGCAAATCAAATGCCAGCTCTCCAGAGAGAATTAAGCGCCTGAGTATTGCCATCGCAGACCACGCTGCTCGAATACCACCTACCCTGGCATATGCCCGTGCTCAAAATAACAACCATCTACTGAGTGAAGCTGCCGGTTTACTCACAGCAGGAGATAGCTTACCAGAGCATCCGAGGGCTAAAGAGTGGCGAGAGCTCGGTTGGCGCTGGTTCAACCACGCCCTGCAAACCCAAATTTCGAGTGGTGGTACCTACATCCAACAGAGCACCAATTACCACCGCTTAATGCTGCAAATCGCTTTGTGGGTATACAGTTTAGATGGAGCATTTCATGAGCGAACCCAACAAAAACTGGCCGCGGCAACGCTCTGGCTATTGGCGCTGGTAGATCCAGATACCGGGCGAGTTCCAAACCTGGGACATAACGATGGGGCAAATCTACAACCTCTCGCCAGCTGCTCTTACCATGATCATCGACCTGTCCTGCAAGCCGCGGCTCTTGCTTTCCTTGGAGAGCGACACTTTGCCCCAGGACCCTGGGATGAGCTCGCTCTCTGGTTGGGGATAAAAGATCAAGAACAGCAAAGATCAGTTAATCAAAATGAACGCCCAACTCCACTGGAGCTGATATCTTTCCCAGGATCTCATGTGGTGCTTAAAAACCCAACCAACCAGTCCTGCGCTTTTTTTCGCGTGACCCAATACCTCGCTCGACCCGCACATGCAGACCAGCTTCATCTTGATTTGTGGTGGCGCGGTCACAACGTGGCGCAAGATGCAGGGACTTATCTCTACAATGCTCCACCACCCTGGGATAATTCGCTGGCTCGGACAGGGATTCATAATACAGTAACCATCGACGATCAAGATCAGATGACCCGCGCCGGTCGATTCCTATGGCTAGATTGGGCTCAAGCTCAGATCCTAAAACAAAACACTACTCAAGATGGTAAAACCGTTGAACTGATCGCCCAACATGATGGTTATCGCCAGATAGGCGTTGACCACCAAAGGTCTGTGATCAGCGATCTTACAGGAAAGTGGCTTATCGAAGATCAACTCCTGCCCTATGGGACTAAGGATTTCCAGCCTGGACGGAAGGACAAGAACATGGGCTCATCTCCAGCAGATGAAAGGACTTATCGCGCCCGCCTACATTGGCTGCTGCCAGATTGGTCCTGGGAACTAGATGAAATCGAAGATCATTATCAGATATCAATTCGATTGCGCTCTCCCCAAGGATGGATAAATTTGCAAATTGGTATAGAGCCTGCAACCCAAGAGGATAGCGCGCAACAACCTATTCTTCAGCTCGTCAGGGCGGGCGAATCCCTGCTTGATTCTGATCCGGTTTCCCCAACTTCAGGATGGGTCTCCCCGACATACGGATATAAGATCCCAGCCTTGTCGTTGGCCATCGTGATGGAATCTCCCTTGCCGATAGTTTTTAGAAGCCAGTGGGATTTCCCTCGAGATTAACAAGGTCCATAATTTTTTCAAAAAGCAGCATCCGCTCTTCTCGATTGTATTCATGCACATTCTATTGATCCACCAAGCTTTCGCTGCAATTGACGAACCAGGCGGTACTCGCCATCACGAAATCGCCCAAAAGTTGACTGAGCGAGGGCACAAAATGACGATTATCACCAGCCCGGTCAGCTACCTGACAGGAAAAAGCGCGCGGGAGAATATCCCTTGGGTGGAAAAACAAGAAGCAGAGCCAGGAATCACTGTATTACGCGCATATACCTACCCAGCCTTGCATCGCAGTTTCGTTCACCGGGTATTCAGTTTCTTGAGTTTTATGATCTCTTCATTTTTCATTGGTTTAGCGGTTAAGGATATTGATCTGGTATGGGGCACATCACCGCCCATATTTCAAAGCGTAACGGCCTGGGCTCTCGCCCGCCTCAAACGAGTTCCCTTCCTGCTTGAAGTTCGTGATCTGTGGCCTGCATTTGCCATCGCAGTCGGCGTTCTGCAGCAACCTGTACTTATTCGTGCTTCAGAATGGTTAGAACGATTCCTCTACCGGCACGCGGACCAGGTGGTGGTTAATTCTCCTGGCTTCATTGATCACCTCCTCTTCCGTGGAGCTATGGATGTCGAACTGGTTCCCAATGGGGCTGATACGAGCATGTTTGATCCCCAAGCAAAGGGAGAGGACTTTAGGCATATCCATGGGTTGGCAGACAGGTTTATCGCCCTCTATGCCGGCGCGCATGGAATGTCAAATGACCTTGGAGTGGTACTGGATGCGGCTGAGATGTTGAAAGATCGAGATGACATCATACTCGTCCTGCTGGGTGACGGTAAAGAGAAACCTGCACTGCAGTCACAAGCCAGGGATACGGCATTGACCAACCTTAAATTCATCCCTCCTATTCCCAAAAATGAAATGCCGGGTGCTCTGGCAGCAGCAGATGCTTGCATCGCCATTTTAAAGCCCATCCCTCTTTATGCAACTGTTTATCCGAACAAAGTCTTTGATTACATGGCTGCTGGTAGACCAGTTGTGCTGGCAATGGAAGGTGTGATTCGCGAGGTCATCGAGTCTGCCAATTCTGGTATTGCAATCCCTCCAGGAGATCCTACAGCCCTGGCAAAAGCCATCATTTATCTTGCCGACCATCCTCAGGATGGGATCTATATGGGATTAAGGGGCAGGGAATACATTAGAAATCATTTCGATAGACCAGCCCAAGCAGAAAAATTTGGCCATATTATCGAGAAAATGGTCAATCTGGATAAGGTATAATCCATCCCGTGCGAAAAACAGGCTCTCCAGAGGATTTATCAGCAGAGGAACTTCGCCGTCTTTTAGTGGAAAAAAGGCGTGCTTCCCGCCAGGAGCGTCTTGAAAGATATAGACGCACTGGCCGGGTTGTTCTTGTCGCTCCGGATGTTGATGGCTCCCCCCTGGAAGACATGCGCTCCGGGGATTTTGACGAATCGGCTGAGGATCCCCAAACGCCCCCATCATCTACGCGACGAAAGCGAATTTTAGATGGACTGCTCCTATTCGTCGAATTGTTAGCTGTCGTGGGTCTTATACTGCTCCTGTTTAACGGCATCAACATGATGCGTGAACTGAATGATGAGGTTGCCATCGCACTAGAACAACCAACTCTTACTCCAACACCTTTGATCGTTTCCGTGGTTTTACCCTCGGGACATACCCCTCCAACATCGCCCGAAGGCGCACGTCCAAATGAAGCAGAAATCCCCCAACATTTAAAACCACTCGTTCAATCATTAGCAAATATCCCCATCCCGACGCCAGGTCCAGAGCAGGCAACCCGGATTCAAATTCCAGCCATAGGAGTCGATGCGCCGATCGTTCAAGGTGACGGGTGGGAGCAATTGAAAAAAGGGGTTGGACAACAAATCGGTTCTGCTGATCCCGGTGATAAAGGCAATGTCGTTTTATCCGCTCATAACGATATCTTCGGTGAGATCTTTCGCGATTTGGATCGCTTACAACCAGGAGACGAGATCACAATTTATACCAACCAACGGGCATATTCTTATGTTGTCAGCGATAGCAAAGTTTTAGAACCGACCCAAGTCGATATCATGGACAGTACATCCCAACCCACATTAACCCTCATTTCATGTTATCCTTATCTTGTGGATGATCAACGAATCGCGATCACCTCACGCCTACAAGCAGGCAATAATTGAGCTTCGGAGAACTTTCTTATCGATGAGTAAAAAACGAAAACGCAAAAACCGCTCTGGGTCACCATCGGGTCAACCAACCCCATCAGGATCAGGAACAAGCGCTCGCAAACTCCCCGACAACTTCGACCCAGATTACACCTATGTAATAAAAGATCTACGTACAATTGGCATATTAGCTGGCATCTTTTTAACCATACTTATCAGCCTGTCTTTCTTCCTCTAGTTAGTTCCCTGGTAACTTCCCATATCTTTTCAGGGGTTTAATTATCAGTGATATTGGATTATTGAATTAAATTAGACGGGGCAATCAAATTCAGCTGGGAAATTTGATTGTAAGATTCGATCTGCATGAATAAAAAAGCCTCACCTCCCCCTTCTCCGGTCTGGAATTCAGGTACCAAACTCGTCGTTGGTCTGACTTTTGTGGGGATACTGGTAGCCTTTCTGATTTATTTCAGATCGATCATCGGTCCTCTACTCCTGGCAGGTATCCTGGCTTACGTTTTTCATCCTGTAGCCGGGATCATAAATCGCAAGACCCATCTAAATTGGCGCTGGTCTGTCAACATCGTATTCTTGGTATTTGTACTCATCCTGCTTGCCATTCTGACTGTATCAGGGTTTGCCATCATACAACAAATGCAAAGCCTGGTGGGGGTGATCAATACCTTTACTGTAACACTCCCCGACCTGGTGGACCAAATATCTTCTCAGGAATACAGCATCGGACCTTTTAGATTCGGGTTGAGTCAAACTGATCTACAATCCCTCGCCAATCAAGTTCTTGACACTTTGCAGCCCGTGCTGGGGAGATTCGGTTCAATCCTCAGTTCCTTTGCTGCCAGCGCACTGGTAACACTCGGGTGGGCAATGTTCGTTTTGGTTATCGCCTACTTCTTGCTCGCTCGAACCGGTCAAGTAACGGATGAGATGATCCGGATCGATATCCCGGGTTATAACGACGATATCCGACGCATAAATTTGGAGTTTCGCAGGATCTGGAACGTATTCCTGCGCGGCCAGATGGTCATATTTTTACTGGCAATCTTCCTTTATTCAATATTACTGACGGTTCTGGGAGTTCGTTATGCCTTGGGTATAGCCATCCTGGCAGGTGTGGCCAGATTCATCCCTTATGTAGGACCGTTCATCGTTTGGATTGTGACTGCTTTAGTCGCATTTTTCCAGGGATACAATTATTTTGGTCTGGAACCTTGGGTTTATGCAATCCTGGTCGTGGCATTTTGCCTAATTCTTGACGCTATCCTGGATAACATTGTCGTTCCAAAATTTCATGGTGATACGCTTGGTCTTCACCCCGCTGCAGTATTAGTCGCTGCCCTGATAGCATTGAGATTAATCGGATTTGTTGGACTAGTTCTTGCCGCCCCTGTTCTTGCTTCTATGGTTTTGATCAGCCGCTACTTCATCCGCAAGATGTTGGACCAGGATCCTTGGCCACCATCGGATGGTGAGTCGCGAGATACAAATATCCCCTGGAGCGAATTTATTAGTCGACTCTGGAAGGGGAGACAGAATAACGCTCCCTCTGAATAATTAGTGAGAAAGGACAACAGAGCAGATAAACAACTTTAGAGATTTAGACAAATATCCACAGCCAAACGAAATAATTTCTCCCGCACCTCTTTCCTTCTTTGCCATTGCCGAGTATCCCAGTTAGAACCACTGACATCATCCCCGCTATAAAGAAGCTGACCGAATCGCACATCCCGGAACTGCGCGACCGATAGGAAGACCGCTGTCTCCATCTCAACTGTGAGGCACCCTTCAGCTTTTCTCAACTTCACTTTTTCAGGTGTCTCCCGATAAGGCGCATCTGTGGTCCAGGTCTTCACCTTCAAATACTGGATACCCTGTTCTTGAAGAACAGCTTCCATGATCGCCACCACTTCTTCATCTGCGTGAACCTCCCTACCCGGTGGGAGGTAATGGAATGAAGTCCCCTCGTCTCGCACGGCAGCAGTCGGGATTAAAATTTTTCCCACATCAATATTCCGGTCAAGGACCCCGGCACCACCACAAGTGATGAATTTTCGACAACCACGAGCGATCACTTCTTCCATCAAACCTGCAGCCATGGGTGCACCAACTCCCGGCTGAAAAACCCCAATTCTTTTCCCTCCAACATCCATCTCATACAGCGGCCGGTTCAGATCTTCCCACTTTTGATGAGCAATAGTCCGCAGGTTGCCTTTCTGCTTGAGATCTTGGATCACCTCAGCAAAAAAACAAAAAACACAATGATCTGGTGCTCCGACGTTTCTAACTACCTGCTGCGGTTCAATAATCGCTGGAATGGTGGGATCATACTCCAATAATGGATAATCCTTTGATTTCATCTTGAACTCTCCTCTTTCTGACCACATTTGAAGAGGTAATTCTGAAATTTTACCTGAAATAAATTATGCCCGATGAAAATCGGGCACAATATAAATATATATACAACTACACGCATTGAATATCGATTTAGCTGTTTAGCTTATAGACTGGCCTGACCATATAAATTTTCGCGGATTTCGATAACCTGACGTCTTAAGCGGTCATCACGCTCGAGTAAATCTGCGATCTTATCACACCCATACATGATCGTTGTGTGATCGCGACCGCCCAAGGTTTCCCCAATCATAGGTAGAGAGATATTCGATTCTTCCCGTAAAAGGTACATCGCGATTTGACGGGGAAGAGCAACCTCACGTGAACGATCGCGGCTCAACATGCGGTCTAGTTGAACACCAAACGCCTCTGCAACGGATTGCACCACCTCTTCTGGTTCGACCTCTGACCGACGGGGCAATAGATCGGCTAATGCTGTTTCTACAAGCTTGGGAGTAAGGGGCAAGTCGCTCAAATCAACAAATGCCACCACTCTGGTCAGAGCGCCCTCCAATTCACGGATATTCGATTGTACTCGTCGGGCAATCACTTCAACGATCTCCCCCGGGACCTTTCTACCCGCGCGCTCAGCTTTCGAGCGTAAGATTGCCATCCGGGTTTCGAAATCTGGCGGCTGGAGATCCGCGGTTAAACCCCATTCAAATCGGGAGCGGAGTCGCTCTTCGAGAGTTATCAACGCTTTCGGCGGTCGATCTGACGAAATGATTATCTGTTTATCTTGTCCATGAAGGGTATTAAAAGTATGGAAAAATTCCTCTTGAGTGGATTCTTTTCCGGCGATGAATTGGATATCATCGATCAACAAGACATCGATGCGGCGGTATTTCTCACGGAACGCTTGTGTTTTATGGGTGCGGATAGCGTTGATCAAATCATTAGTAAACTCTTCTGACGAGACGTATAAAATACCCTGTCCCCTAGATGCGCTGAAGTTGCCAATGGCGTGAAGCAAATGGGTTTTTCCCAATCCCACTCCTCCGTATATAAAGAGGGGATTGTAAGCCTGAGCTGGGTTTTCGGCAACCGCAAGAGATGCTGCGTGGGCTAAGCGATTGCTGGCACCGACAACGAAGTTATCAAATGTATACCGGGCATTCAAGGTTTGATTAATCGGATAGGTTATCTCATCTTGGTCATCAGTTTCCGAATCAAGTTCTTTGCCCTCGACCACCTCTGGATGCTGCCATACTATGAAGCGTACTTCCACTGTACGGTTCATCATTCCAGTCAAAATTCGGACGACAGTACTGGATAATCGGCTTTCCAACCAATCTCGGGCATAGGCGTTTTGAACACTGATGACAAACATGCCATCTTCATATGAGAAATAATTCGCATCTCGAATCCAGGTATCATAAGCAGCTTTGGGCATCTCCAATTGAAGCTGTCCTTGCGCGGCTTGCCAGGCTTGCTCAGCTTTCATAAACAACATCCTCCTGCATCATAGAGTTATTGACAATGTGCAACAAGCGGCAACTATGAACCATCCCAATCACTGCTCTCCTCAGTGAGAGGTTCAACTTTTTATGAATTATTTACTCGAGAAAACCTACCGCCTGCAGCGATTTCACCCCCAGGATAGATCCGCGGGTTAGGCGGTAGTGCGTCCCTTGCGACCTCCATTCTAGCAGAGGTTGACCTAAAAAATCAAGGGATATACCATACGGAATCTTAAAAAAAACAGAAAATTTAAGAATTGAAATGTTAAAGTAATTCCTGCATATCATCTCAATGCGATTTAAATCAACAGGAACCATATACCCATTAGTGGGAGAGTCCCTACTCTATACCCCAATATATGGCATAAAAAAATCTTTTTCATCATCGAATTTTCACATTCGAATGAAATGTTAAAACCAGGTTAAGCATAAATCAATGAACTAACCAGACTCTCCCTCCATTTTCTGTCTTTCATCCGGAAAGTTTTCTTTAACATTACCCTTATTTCAGACCGTATTGATCAGTGTCATCCGATTTGACCACCCCAATCGAATATTCTGACAACATTCCTACAGGATGTTAACAGTTTTCTTGCAATCTTCCGGTATCATAACTCCAAAAGAGTTAGCAAGAGGAGAAAATTTATGGCAAAGATTATCGGTATAGATTTAGGCACTACGAACAGCGTTGTGGCCGTGATGGAAGGCGGCGATCCAACAGTGATTTCTACTGCAGAAGGTACACGGTTGTTATCATCTGTCGTTGCTTTCAATAAAAATAATGAGCGTTTAGTTGGTCAAACCGCCAAGAGGCAGGCAGTTGTCAACCCAGAAAACACGATCTTCTCGATCAAACGATTCATGGGTCGCCGATTTGAAGAGGTGGAGACCGAACGCTCAATGGTTCCATTTGAGGTTGTCCGGGGTTCCGCAGGAGATGCACGGGTGAATATCCCCCTGGTGAACAAGGAATACAGTCCCCAGGAGATTTCGGCCATGATCTTGGCTAAACTCAAATCAGATGCAGAGGCATATCTTGGAGAATCGGTTTCCAAGGCTGTGATCACAGTACCAGCGTACTTCAATGATAGCCAGCGCCAATCCACAAAAGATGCTGGCAAGATCGCCGGATTAGAAGTTCTTCGCATTATTAACGAACCTACGGCAGCCGCGTTAGCGTATGGGCTTGATAAGAAAGAAAATGAAACCATCCTGGTCTTCGATTTAGGTGGTGGGACATTCGATGTTTCCATCCTAGAAGTTGGTGGTGGTGTCATCGAAGTTAAATCCACCAATGGCGATACCCATCTGGGTGGTGATGATTGGGATGAAAGAATAGTAAATTGGGTTGCAGATGAATTCTTGAAAGACCAGGGTATCGACCTGCGAAATGATCGCCAAGCTTTGCAAAGATTGCGAGAAGCTTCAGAGAAAGCGAAAGTTGAGCTCTCCAGCGTGATGGAGACAGAAATCAACCTGCCCTACATTTCAGCTGATTCTTCCGGTCCCAAACATCTGCAAACGAAATTAACGCGATCTAAATTTGAACAGTTGACCGAGGATTTGATCCAGCGCCTTAAGGAGCCTTTCAACGCGGCAATCAAGGATGCAAATCTTGATCAGGCTAATATCGATGAAATCGTACTGGTTGGCGGCGCCACACGGATGCCAATGGTTCAAGAACTCGTCCGCTCGCTGACTAATAAGGAGCCCCATAAAGGTGTCAACCCAGATGAGGTTGTCGCGATTGGCGCGGCTATCCAGGCTGGAGTGCTCGGTGGAGAAGTTAAGGATGTTCTCCTTCTGGATGTCACTCCACTATCCCTAGGATTGGAAACTTTGGGCAGCGTAATGACGACGCTCATCGAACGCAATACAACTATTCCGGTGAAGAAATCAGAAGTCTTTTCCACCGCTGAGGACAACCAGACAGCAGTCGATATACATGTATTACAGGGTGAGCGCCCAATGGCTGGAGACAATATGAGCCTCGGTCGGTTCCGCCTGGAAGGAATTCCGCCAGCACCGCGTGGTATTCCTCAGGTTGAAGTAACTTTTGACATCGATTCAAACGGGATCATCAATGTAACGGCCCAAGATAAGGCAACCGGAAAGGAGCAGAATGTGACCATTACTGCTTCGACCAACCTGACCCAATCCGAGATCGACAAGATGGTCAGTGACGCCCGCGAACATGAGAGCGAAGATCGCAAACGCAGGGGGCTGATCGAGGCTCGCAACAATGCTGATAGTTTGGCTTACCAAACAGAAAAAACTTTACAGGAACTCGGCGACAAAGTTCCCGCCGAAGAGCGCCAGAATATCGAATCCAAGATCAGCGAACTACGCGAGACAATCAAAAGCGACAATATTGACTCGATCCGCCAGCAAACTGAGGACCTCCAAAACGCCTTCCACGCAATCAGCCAACAGATGTATGCTCAGCAGCAGCAGGCTGAACCTGGCAGCAATGGACATGAACCACACAGCTATGATGACGAAGGCGAAGATGAAGTCGTAGAAGGTGAGTTTCGAGAAGTATAAGCCTACAATCTCCCCTATTTCCCCGGTAATTCTCAGTATTATCTGATGATTACCGGGTTTTTTAGATATAATTGGGGGTATCAAATGAATTCCCAATCATCTCCACCAGTCAGAACTTTCATACCTGCAGCGATAATCCTGGCTTTAATCGGCTGGGGTGGTCTTTATGCCTTGATTAATTTCACCATTCCAACTGTTGGCCCGAGATGGTTATTCTTTTTTCTCAGTGTTCTGGCATTAACTGGAACTTCACTACCTGTGGTGGCTTTCCTCAACCAGCGCTTCCCCACCGACCCCCCAATATCCTCAGGCGTGATCATGCGTGAAGCAATCTGGATTGGGGTTTACTTTCCAACTCTGGCATGGCTTCAGCTAGGACGAGTCCTTACACCGGCCCTGATTCTCCTTTTGGCTGTAGGATTGATTGCGATCGAAATCTTGCTACGACTACGTGAGCGCAGCCAGTGGAAACCATAACGAATCACTTGCCTACTTATGAGTGAACTAAGGCAAATCCCTTCTGTTGACCAATTAATCAAGACCAAGCCGATAACGGACTGCATATCCGAATACGGTCGTTCATTGACATTGCAAGCTATCCGGACAGTGTTGGAGGAAGTGCGCTCAAGATATTCTGAAGGCGATTCCATCCCCGCTGAGGAGGATTTGCTCAATAATGTGATAGACAAATTGGCATCCTGGACTGCGCCGACACTGCAACCTGTGATCAATGCGACTGGTGTCATTTTGCATACCAATTTAGGCCGCGCACCAATCAGCAGCTCTGCGCTTCAAGCGATCCAGGCTACTACTTCCGGTTACAGCTCTTTGGAATACCAACTCGATAAGGGTCGCCGAGGTTCGCGGTCCGTCCATGCAGAGAGTTTTTTCAAACAATTGACCGGTGCAGAAGGCGCCTTCGTGGTCAACAACAATGCATCGGCCGTATTATTAATCCTATCTGCGATGGCAAAGCGCCGGAAAGTCGTGATCTCCCGCTCCCAATTAGTAGAGATCGGCGGCGGTTTTCGCATTCCCGATGTGATGAAGCAATCTGGTGCGAAATTATATGAAATCGGAACCACGAATCGGGTCCATCTTTACGATTACGAACGAGCGATTCAGGAAGAGTCAATCAGAATGGTCATGCGCGCCCACCGTTCTAATTTTCAGATCCTCGGTTTCACCAGTGAACCAACATTAGAGGAGATTGTGACAATTTCCCACCAGGCCGGGGTTCCTGTCGTGGATGACCTGGGATCTGGTTCTCTCATCGATACAGCCGAATTCGGTTTAGGACATGAACCCATGGTTCAAGAATCTCTGGCAGCCGGGGTAGATTTGGTATGTTTCTCTGGCGACAAGTTGTTAGGAGGTCCTCAAGCCGGGATCATCCTCGGTAAACTTGAGCTGATTAACAAACTGAAGAAACACCCACTTGCCAGGGCAATACGAGCGGATAAACTTTGCCTGGCAGCCCTCTCCGCAACCATGCTTCATTACCTGAAATCAGAAGCCCTGAGGGAGATTCCGGTATGGAGCATGATCAGCGAACCTCTCGAACGAATAAAATCCAGAGCTGGACGATGGATCGGAATTCTCGGACAAGGTGATCTCGTTGAGGGGAAATCGACAGTCGGAGGTGGCAGCTTACCTGGAGAGACCTTGCCCACCTGGTTAATCGCGTTCAGCGTTCGCCACCCGAACAAAGTACTCTCGTTATTACGCGAGGCTCGCCCTCCGATCATCGCCCGTCTTGAAGAAGATCGCATAGTGCTCGATCCTCGCACGGTGTTAGCAAACCAAGAAGAACAATTACTATCCAATCTACAATTGATATTGAGCAGCAGAAAATAAAATATCGAAAAAGAGGAGATTAAATGAAATCAGACCTGGATCAATTAATGCAGGACCATAATCTGGACGCGATCCTGATCACTGGTCCAGCCCAACATAATCCTCCGATGCGATACTTCACCGGAACTATTCACATGACTGGTGGAGATTTGATCAAGAAACGCAGCGCTGATCCGATCTTATTTTATAACCCCATGGAGAGAGATGAGGCTGCTAATAGCGGGTTTGAAACTAAGAACTTGGCCGATTACCGATTTGATGAGTTAATAAAGATCACGAATGGCAACTTTCTCGAAGCTACAATCTTACGTTACCAAAAAATGATGACTGACTATGATCTCACCTCAGGGAACATCGGTGTTTATGGCAAAATGGATGTCGGCAGTGCTTATGCAATTTTCTCGGGTCTGAAAGAAAAACTCCCCAATCTCGAGATTATAGGTCAATTGGGCGATTCTCTTCTCCTGCAAGCCATGGCAACCAAGGACAGTGATGAGGTGGAAAGAATTCGCGCCATGGGGAAAGTTACAACTTCTGTGGTAGGTAAGGTAGCAGATTTTCTGACATCACAAAGAAGTGTAAACGGAGTTTTGGTTACATCAAATGGTGAACCGTTACTGATCGGGGAAGTAAAAAGGAAAATCAACCTTTGGCTCGCAGAATCCGGGGTTGAGAACCCTGAAGGGACAATATTCGCCATCGGTCATGATGCTGGCGTCCCTCACAGCAGTGGTAATGCTGAAGATTTGCTGAGTCTTGGGCAAACAATAATTTTTGATATCTTCCCTGCTGAAGCTGGTGGTGGATATTTCTACGATTTTACCCGTACCTGGTGTCTCGGATATGCTCCAGATGAAGTTATGGCATTATATGAGGATGTGTTGTCGGTATACCAGCAAATCATGAGTGAGATTGAGGTGAGCTCGTTATGCTATCAATACCAGGATCGCACCTGTGAATTGTTTGAAGAGCAAGGTCATCCGACTATCAAGAGCAACCCCCAAACTCAAGAGGGGTATGTACACAGCCTGGGGCATGGTGTCGGATTATATATCCACGAATATCCACGCTTCATCTCGAACGCGAAGGAAGATCGCTTAGCGCCTGGTTCTGTGGTAACAATCGAACCGGGATTATATTACCCAGAACAAGGTATGGGTGTACGTTTAGAAGATACAGTTTGGGTTCGACCGGATGGCGAAATGGAAATCCTGGCTGATTACCCACTTGATTTAGTCTTACCGGTCAAATAGAATGGCAGATATTCGTAAATATTAATGTTCAAGGATCGGACGCCCCTATGACAGATACTCCTCAACCGAAATCAGATTCCCTTGATGGCCCCATCCGCCTGTTGGGTATTGAGACTTCATGTGATGAGACGGCAGCCTCAGTAGTCGAGGGCGGCCGGAAAATCCTATCAAATATCGTTGCCTCCCAGGCGGACATCCATGCCCAATATGGAGGCATCTACCCAGAGGTCGCTTCCCGGCAGCATGTTATCACTATCTACCCGATTGTTGAACAGGCTCTTCAGCAGGCTCACCTGACACTTGAAGATCTGGATGGGATCGCGGTCACGCGAGGTCCTGGACTTTCCGGTTCGCTTGTCGTAGGACTCAATACTGCCAAAGGCATAGCACTTGCCAATGAGCTTCCCATCATTGGGATTAACCATTTGGAAGCACATATCTATTCAGCCTGGTTAGATTCTCCAGATCGATCAGTAGAACGAGATCCCGAATTCCCTCTTCTGGCTCTGATCGTTTCAGGGGGACATACCGAACTTGCCTTGATGACGGACCATCTGGAGTACCAACGGTTGGGAGGCACTTTGGATGACGCAGCGGGGGAGGCATTTGACAAAGTTGCAAGACTTCTTGGATTAGCGTATCCGGGTGGTCCGGCGATCGAACTTGCTGCGGAGGGTGGCAATGAACGCGCTTTTAGTTTTCCTCGTGCCTGGTTGGAGGACAGCTGGGATTTCTCTTTTAGCGGACTGAAAACCGCGGTTCTCCGTGAAGTACGCCGTTTGGAAGAGACAGACCTTCCACTGCCTGTGAATGACCTGGCGGCCAGTTTTCAAGCAGCTGTTGTCGATGTACTTGTGAATAAGACACTCTCTGCCGCGCGAGAATTCTCAGCCAAAGATATCCTCATTGCAGGCGGTGTCTCAGCCAATCAAGCCCTACGGCAAAATTTTCATGATAATCCCGAGTTCACGGTTCACATCCCTCCCCTTGAATTATGCACCGATAACGCCGCGATGATCTCTGGAGCCGGGTATTATCGATATATTGATGGTCAACGTGACGATTTAAATATCGATGCTCTACCCAATTGGCCATTATCAGAATTAACATAAGCGGAGTTCCTTAAAACTAAACCGCCCTTCGGGGGTGGCTCGTGTTCCCATAGGGCGGCTTCAAGTAAGGAGAATGCACAATTATTTTGCCACATTCACCTGAATGCTCGATGAAAAGAACATAAATAATTGGTGAGAAAGATGATATCAATTGGGGGGATTAATTCGTGATCGCCTCGTGGATATCTTTTAATTTAATTGGTCCTGGGCGCAAAATCACTGGGTCTGAGGTTGTGCAATCTATTACAGTTGAGGGTATGCTCCCGGGACTTTTACCCCCATCAATCACCAGATGAATCCTGCCATCTAACTGATGCAAGACTTCCTGGGCGGTATTTGTGTTCTCATGTCCAGAGATATTTGCGGAAGTCACACCTAAGGGACCTGCCAACCTGAGAAGCTCAAGTGCGAATGCATGATCTGGAACACGAACCCCGATGGTGGGATTGGGAGAGAGGATGTCTGGAAGATCAGGGTGCCGGGGAACGATTAGGGTTAAAGGACCAGGCCAAAACCTACTTGCTAATTCCAATGCTGTCTTGCTTGGTTTAACTGATACATTCTCCAATTCAGTCGGAGAGCTGATTAGAATCGCGATCGCCCGCGTGCTTTCTCGACCTTTTACCGTGTACAATCGCTCGATGAATTCAACACTCGATGGCAATGCAGCCAATCCGTAGACTGTGTCAGTGGGAAATGCAACCAGTCCACCATTCTTAAGCACATCTACTGCATGGGGCAATGCAACAGGATGATCAGACTTGATCACTTCAGTATTCATCGATTCTGAAATCCAAACAGCTGTGAAGAAGGATAGAAATACCCCACCAATTATATATGATCATCAGAGATCAGGACCGGATTTCTACCTCAGAAGCGATTGATTCTATCCTCACCACTTGATATCAGGGAGCTGCAGATTTTGAGCTCAAACTCTGGTATTCGTCAGAATCAACGATTCATATCCCAAATTATTCGCAATCCATCTAAAGTTAACCATGGGGCTACAACTTCAATAACCTCTGTTTCCACTGCCAGGATCTCAGCTAAACCTCCGGTGGCGATAACCCGCATATCATTGCCAAGCTCTTTGCGAAACCGTTCAACCATACCTTCAACCAATGCTACATAACCAAACAATAATCCGGATTGCATGGCATGCACAGTATTGCTGCCAATAGCATGCGGTGGTCTTTGTAAATCCACTCGCGGCAATTTGGCCGCGCGAATGAATAGTGCTTCCGCAGCGATCTCAATCCCAGGTGCAATCGCCCCGCCAAGATAATCACCCTCTTTCGAGATCGCATCGAATGTCGTTGCTGTTCCAAAATCCACCACGCATGCCGGACCTCCATATAGTCGCTGCACGGCAGTAGCATCTGCAATCCGGTCCGCGCCAACTTCCTTTGGATTTTCGTACCGCACTCGGACTCCCGTTTTTACACCAGCATCAACGACAAGGGGATCGCAGTTCAGGTATGAGTTGCAAGCCTGGACAATCTTGCTCGTCAATGGCGGAACCACGGATGCGAGACAGATTCCGCTGATATCCTCTACATGCTGCCCTACATGGGATAATAAACCTACAAACTGCAATCCGTACTCATCGGGCATTCTTTCATGATCTGTCGCAAGGCGCCAGCGTGGACCAAGGGAATCACCCTCGTATATGCCCAAGGTCAGGTTAGTGTTTCCTACATCGATTGCAAGTAACATAGTTCAATCCCTTATCAAAAAATTATCTATCAACCGAGTTTTTCCAATCACGACAGCCAGGGAAAGCAAAGCTCGCGAGATTGATCCTGAAAGTTCCTCGAGCGTATCTGGATCTGCACAAGAGACATATTGGAGATCTACTAAAGGTTCACTCATGATTGTCCCGGTCATGATACCCCGAAGCTGATCCGCGTCATTATTTCCATTCTGAAAGGCACTCTTCGCGGCATTCAAAGATCTGTAGAGCACTTGAGCTGCCTGGCGCTCTTCATGATCTAAATATACATTGCGACTCGACATTGCCAGTCCATCCGCTTCCCTGATTATCGGACAGACGACAATGTCAATGGGGAAATTCAGATCTTTGACCATCCGACGGATAACAACAACTTGTTGGGCATCTTTCTGACCGAAATAAGCTTTTTCCGGTAATACAGCGTTGAATAATTTCGCGACAACGGTCGTAACACCACGAAAGTGCCCAGGTCGCATTTTTCCCTCCAAAGGTTGAGCTACACGCTCG
>DAOVCZ010000246.1 GCA_030669775.1 Chloroflexota bacterium
ACCAATATATCCGTGAGGCAGGCCTCTGCTTACAGGCTTCCTTTTTCCGACCAATATTTCGACCGGATTTACATGGTCGCAGTCCTCGGTGAGATCCCTGATAAGCAGCGTGCGCTCTCCGAGTTCAAACGGGTCTTAAAAATTGAAGGGTTGCTGGCGATCGGTGAATTCCTGCCCGATCCTGATTATCCCTTGCGAAAAACCGTAGCGGCCTGGTGTCAGGAATCTGGTTTTATCTTAACGGAAGAGTATGGAAATTTATTGCACTATCTTTTACTGTTTAAAAGGCAGAAATAATCTGGGTATTATTTTCCCATGTAGTTTTGTGACTGCATACTATTAAGATCTTAGGGAGGCTTCAATGTCCTGGCAAAACCAGCTAAAAGGTGATTCGCTGTCCTGGGTATTAGAATCAGATTCGCCCGGGGTCCGCTATCTGGCGCTGCGCGACCTGTTGGAATACGCGCCGGAGGATCCCGAATTCCTGGCAGCTCGCAAGGCGGCTCACAACGAAGGTCCCATTCCCAGGATCTTGAATGAAATGGAAGAGCCTGGTTTTTGGGCCAAACCTGGACCCGGATATAATCCCAAGTATCGCTCCTCTGTTTGGTCAATAATCCTGCTCGCCCAGCTCGGTGCTTCCTTTCAGGAGGACGAACGAATTGAGCGTGCCTGTGCATACCTTTTAGAGCAGGCGCTTGCCCCAGGGGGACAATTCACTGCCTCTGGAGCGCCATCTGGCACCGCGGACTGTTTGCAGGGGAACCTGTGTTGGACGTTTCTCGAACTGGGATACGATGATCCTCGGCTGGAGATGGCCTTTGAGTGGATGGCGCGCACCGTCACCGGTGAAGGTTTGGCTCCAAATAGCGATCGCCAGGCTCCAATTCGCTTCTACGCCAGCCAGTGCGGGCCAACCTTCGCCTGCGGTTCGAACAACAAGCTGCCTTGCGCCTGGGGTGGGGTTAAGGTCATGCTGGCTTTCAGTAAATTGCCCAAGGTGCAGCGCACACCCTTGATCGAGCGTGCCATCGAACACGGTGTTGAATTCCTACTCAGCGTTGACCCCGCGGAAGCCGACTATCCCACTGGTTGGACCGATAAACCCAGCCGCAACTGGTGGAAATTTGGCTTTCCGGTCTTCTATGTCACCGACCTGTTGCAGAATGTAGAAGCTTTGATCGCTTTAGGTTATGGCCGCGATCCACGTTTGGCCAATGCCATGGACGTGATCCGTGAGAAACAAGACGGGCAGGGGAGATGGTCTCTGGATTACAATTACATTGGGAAAACCTGGGTTGACTTTGGAGAGAAGAGACAACCCAACAAATGGGTTACCTTGCGGGCGCTGCGGGTGTTGAAGATGGAAGCAGAATTCGCTAATGCTTAATATTGAACTTTGTCTGAAAGGAGCTGTATTGCTGGATCTGAAGAGGTGTAAAATACGTGACAAAAGTGTGCTCAGTCTTGCAATAAGTGTCTCATTGCTGATCGACTCCTTACACGCAAAAGCAGGTAGCCTCTATCAGCATAAGAAATTCACCCTTTGATTGAATAATCCCTGGGCGTCCGAGTACCACCTGCGCTAAAAAATATTCAGTGAAGTGAGAATCAAGATATGACCAAGAACACATCCCTTTCATTCACTCTGCGGGTATTAATCGCAATTGCCGCAACAGGGCTCGCCCTGATGTTCATGCAGAGAGCCGCGGATATGATCAACGCCTTGTTTTTGGCCTGGATCATTGTGCTCGTTGCCAGCCCCTTGCTCCATTGGCTTGTCGGAAAAGGGGCACCAATCTGGCTCTCGTTTGGGTTGACCCTGGTAACAATCCTGGCGGCGTTCGTGGCTTTTTCACTGGTCTTGGTGGTTGCTGTTGACCGCTTTGCTGAGGCAATCCCTGAGTATGCAGCTCAGTTTAATATTATGTTTGCTTCAATTCGGGATGCGCTCAATTCACTAGGCATCAATCCATCAGATTCCGGATCTATTATGTCTATTGTTGATCCGGACAAGATTCTTAATATCATAGGGAGCTTTCTTGGTGGATTGATCGGTACAGTTAGCAATCTCGTATTGATCCTTTTGCTGATCATCTTCCTGCTGCTGGAGGCCTTTAACGCACCTGCAAAGCTCGTCGAGGAGATAAAGGCAGGTAATGCATACCTGCAGCGTTATTTTCACCTCAGCAAGTCATTGCGAAAATATATTTTCATCACCACGTTGGTTGGTCTGACAACCGGAATCCTGGATATCATCTGGTTCATCCTGCTTGGCGTGAGTTTCCCCGTGTTGTGGGGTATCCTTGCTTTTCTAATGAGCTATATACCTACCCTGGGATTTTGGCTGGCAGCTATTCCCCCCACACTGCTGGCCCTGCTTGAGTCTGGTCCGGCTGTGGCTGCACTTGTATTTCTTGGCGTGGTGTTGATCAATGGTTTTGCCGAAAATGTAGTAAAACCTAAGTATATGGGCGCGGGACTTAATTTATCCCCGTTCATAATAATATTTTCGGTCATCTTTTGGGCAGCAGTCTTGGGGCCCTTGGGGGCCATCCTGGGTGTGCCGATGACTTTGATGTTCAAGCAGTTAGTCCTGGAAGCGGACGATCAGAATCGCTGGATCGCGAGATTGATGAGTTCAAAGGAATCCGTCGAACCTCCTCAGGATATTGATTCAGGCGAAGAGGCACAAACATAAATAAACAGGCGGGGGGTACCCATAAATCCATCTTGGGGCAACGAATTATCTGATTTTTACCATTCCCGCTCTCGACTCTGAACCGTCATTGTTCAGCGGGGGTATATAGCTTGTAAATGTGAAATATTAATAACGAGCACCCTCATAAGGAGTTGGGTTATACGTGAGATTAAACCTTATAAGACCCTGATCGGCGCTCAAAGATCGCTCGATAATGGGGGTCGATTCTACAATGTCTTCGCCAGGTCTGGCGATGATATCGTCGACCCGGCCGAGCTGACCAAAGCCGCGGGTGTCCACTCGGCTGGCATGAAGGCTTTCCTGCACTTTGAGATGGCGATGATGGATCTACCTCCTGAGCAGAAAGACGAGATAGTCGCCCGGCTTTCCTCTGGCCTGCTTGAAAAGTATAAGGCACAGCGTCCTGCTACTCTCAGCCCGTCATCAGTTGAATCTCAAGGGCAAGCTGGTAAGGCGACTATCGTTTCTGGGTACCCCGTCTTTGTTGAAGATAAAACCCAGTTCACTGGATACATCGTCATGGTGGTCCCAGTTATCATCTTGATCCCGATCTATGATCAATTTGATGTGTACGAGGTGTTTGTCACGCCGGATTTGCGTACTCCCAGAACGGTGATCGCCACCACACGGGGGACGAAACGCTT
>DAOVCZ010000076.1 GCA_030669775.1 Chloroflexota bacterium
AAGCTGGTAAGGCGACTATCGTTTCTGGGTACCCCGTCTTTGTTGAAGATAAAACCCAATTCACTGGATACATCGTCATGGTCGTCCCAGTTATCATCTTGATCCCGATCTATGATCAATTTGATGTGTACGAGGTGTTTGACAGGCCGGATTTACGTACTCCCAGAACGGTGATCGCCACCACACGGGGGACGAAACGCTTAGATGGCATCAATACCCGCTTTGGGGGCTTGCTCAAAGAGCTGTATTTTGAGGATAAAACCAGTAAAGACCATGGGCTCTACTTGGAGTCGATCTACTACACAAGGATTCTGTGATGTTTCAATGTCTCCCCCGGATCTAACTAAGAATAGTATGAAACAATTCCTCACAGGGTTTTTCATGATTACAACCATTCTAGTGGCAGTGGGCTGCAGCCAAACATCACCGACTGCATCCCTCGCTCCGACAAGCGACTGTTCCCAGGGGGAGGCTGAAATCATCTGGCCCAAATTGGAAGCAGTGCAGCCTGACCAGGCTGTCTCAGGTGCTGAAGTCAGAATTACAGCCAGCAGGGGTTATACACTCGAATGTGATAGTTTCTACGATGAATCGCACAGAGATTTTGATGTTTTTTTCAACCAGGAACCGTTTGGAACGATCGGCTGCATGTCAAATCACTGCGAAGCTTTGTTGAGCATCCCCGAAAATGCAGATCCAGGGGTTCACACGATCACAGTTGCAGGCGGCTCGCAGATTGAGATTGAGATCTTGGAGAAGGGAAGTCTTGATGATCCGGGTCAAGGGGAGATATTTACCGGAACATCTCTACCTTCCTCGGTCAAGGGATACGAATTGTATTCATGGCGCGCAGGAGATGGATGGCATTTCACATTGATCACCGGTACCAATCGCACCAAGACATTCGACGAAATTGTTTCCCAGGAGAATGTTATCACTGAAAGCGGGTGGGTAAAAATAACGGTCCATGGAGTAGAGGCGTTACAAATTGTCCTGGACAGTTTACCCGAATCGGAACAGATCTTCTGGTTGGATGGTAAATTGGTTGAACCCTCTAACGACATGAACTTTATACGCTTCCCACCCAAGGTGATAATCGAGCAGGTGCTCCAATACAGCCGCCAGCAGGGATTAAATTTGCAGATTGACCAGTAAGTTGTTGAGTATCAATATTTGCTCTACAATATACAAGGGTGCTGAGCTAAGGTCAAGTATCCAATGACCAAAAAACCTTGGGCGTGGTTCTCGCCGTGCTCTACGATCCGGATAGCAAGGGGTTTGGTCTATCACAGCGAGGTTCAAACCCAGAGTGATACCTTTTTAGTGTGATGACATATCTTTGGCAGCCACTTGATCTGGTATTCGATAAATACCTTACCGAAGAGAGTAAATGCTCGTGAAAATCTACCACCTGAACTGCGGTACATTATCGCCCCTTTACCCACGCCTGCACAGTATCGTATACTGCTTGCTGGTTGAGACTGACGATGGTTTGGTGCTGGTGGATACTGGTTTCGGGGTTCAGGATTACGTTAAACCGACTCGGATGATGGATATCTTTTTAAAGTTGATGGGTGTCCCGTGTAATGTTGAGGAGACCGCGATTTATCAAGTTGAAGCTTTAGGGTGTGACCCGCAGGATGTCAGGCATATCGTTTTTACCCATCTTCATCTGGATCATGCCGGTGGAATGCGCGATTTTCCAAATGCAAACATCCATATCTTCAAAGGTGAGTTTGAATCCGCCATGTCTCCGCGCGGGCTTGTCGAACGTGGTTGCGACTCTGCCCACTGGGCGCATAATCCGAAGTGGGTGTTGCATGATCGAGTCGATGGTGAGTGGTTTGGATTCCCTCGCTTGAGGGTCCTGGGAGGAAATACTCCCGATATTTACCTGATCCCCCTTCCTGGGCACACACGTGGTCATTGTGGAGTAGCTATAGCCAGCGACCACGGATGGCTGTTTAACTGTGGTGATGCCGCTTCCCCTTTCCATAAGGAGGTGGATCCTCACGGTTATCCCAGAGACATGCAGCCCTTGAACATTTTACCGGGTTGGGTTTCTCGCAGGCTGATTGGACCGCATGTTCCTGATCTGCGCAGATTAATTCAGGAACACGGGGATGAAGTCAATATGTTCAGCTCGCATGATGTCTACAGCTTTGAGAAGAACCTGGAGCGCGAGATAACTAGTCCCCTGGTAGAGGTGTGAAAATACAACAGTTGCCCATTGTGAATATATGCAGGACGGAATCCCTAAGTTCCGATCATTAAACCGTATAAAGGTAAATTTGCTAACGATTCGACTTCTGTTGTAAGGACTGCTGGTATGATGGGCTGCTTATCAGCTTTAGTTCACACCTCCGGTATTTATGAATCCGGTACAGGAATTAACAGGCCATTGCCTGCAGGAGAAAATATAATGCTCAATAATCCCGTATCAAGATCGATTTACCAGTTTGCAGAACTTGTCCAAGAGATCGCCGATTCTGACTTGGAGAGAGAATGGACCTGGGGCTCCTATAAATACGAGGGTGTCCGTTTTGCCTACTTCCGCAACTACGAGGAGCTGCGCGAGCTGGCGGTTGAGCTCTACCAGGCGCGAGCTGCATCAGGCGCGCCATTATCGGCGGCGCAGCGCATTCTTGCCCAATATCATTCCGCTTACATGGACCTGCAGGGCGTGTTGTCAGGTGTGGGCAGCGAGTACGATGAAAAGCCTCCTGCAGAAGGAGAATGGCCTCTGCGCAGAGTCGTTGCTCACATAATAGGGGCTGACCTGGGTTTCTACGTGACCATAAAGTACGCTCTGGATAGATACCGCCAGGGATTAGATCCACTTGTCAAGATCGAGGATGAAACCTGGGTGGGGATTGCTGGGATGGATGAAAGTGAGCTTGACGCAATGATGGATGGGTCTTTGTCGGGTTTGCAATCCTTCCACCGCGATCTGCATAAGCGGATTTTGATAGATTTTGCGGAGATAGACGCCGTAGAGATAGAGAGACCCTCCAGGTATTGGGAAGACGAGCCAATGAGCTTGAGATTCCGCATGCATCGTTTCGATTCTCATATGCGGCAGCATACCATCCAGGTGGAAAAGACACTGCAAATGTTAGGCCATGTTCACAGCGAATCTCAGCGATTATTGCGGCTGATCTTTTTCGCCCTGGCGCAGGCTGAGGGGGTTTTAATCGGGGCAGGTAGAACCCAGGAGAGTTTGCTGATAGAGTTGGCGGAGCGGATAGATGGACGTACACGTGAAATCCGGAATATCCTCGCTCGTTGATTTTCTAAAATCAAGATTTGGTCGACCTGAAATGCTAGCGCTTTGACCTCCCGCGGCGAACTTGTTGTTCCTTGATTAAGGATCGCTTCGCTATTGACTCAATAAATAATTTCAGGTATTCTCACAAATGGAACAATTTAAGTCCCCTGTTTTTTTTCGGTCTTCATTCTTATTAATTCAAAGGAGAGATTTTCCTGTTTGGATGGTTGGGACACCCGCCTCACTCGCGCAGCTTAAGCGTGTTTGACAGATCGCATAAATAATTTTGAGGGATTTCGATTTGAGCCAATCAACTCTTTTCCCGATTTTTGCTTTTCCAATAATTCTTGCTCTTGGAATCCTGATTATTCCGGTCAATACTGATTACAATGACCATGCCTTAGCTGTCCAGGCAGTTGAGTTGACGGAACGTTGGTTTGTTGGGCATCTTATATCAGCAATCGCCTTCAGCTTCAGTATTTGGGCTTCTAGAGAAATTCTTGGAGTTTTACAAAAGGCTCCCTGGTTCACCCCAATATTTATCTCCTTTGGTGCAGGGCTTTATGCGGCAGGTTTAGGAGCAGATGGCATTGGTCCTGTGGCGGTAAAGGCATCAGGTGAGTCTGCAATCATTTTCTTTGATGGTAGTGGTTGGTGGGTTAGCGGGGTGTTCATGGCAGCCACATTATTCTTCGGGATTGGTTTGTTCATAATAATCAGTAATTCAATATCACTTAATAAAAGGAATATGGCGCTACATTATCTTTGTATCCGCCCTTGTGTTTGTGTCAGTTCCAGCCATCCCTTCAGGATGGGGTTTGTACGGCGTGGCAATTGCAGCAATCGGCATTTTCTTCCCGATCGGTTTTGCAGTTCACCGAACGGCCTGACCTCTCACGCCCGAACTCACTAACAGCTGTCTTGAAAAGCGACCAACCAGTTTCATTAATCTGAATTAAAATAGGTGGTTCTTGGCAGTCATCAGCCTCTGTTGCTGCAACCAGTTAAATAGGAGTTTTTTTTGAAAACACAGGATATTCTTCCCGTTCTGCTTTCGATTGTAGTGATCATACTTGTCGCTGTTTTGGAGAAACAAAGCAAGTTTGCTGCAGCCATTACAGCCACTATGCCGATCGGCGCTACACTTGCCATATGGATTGTTTACTCTGCAAATAGCGGAGATCAAGAGACAATGAAGGATTTTAGCGTTGGCTTATTGATGGGAATCATACCTACAATCGGATTTCTGTTGGCAGCCTGGCTATCTTCACGAGCCGGTTTAAAATTGATACCGCTGCTTCTGGTGGGGTATATTGCATGGGGCATCCTTCTTGGTGTAGTAATAATTCTGAGAAGGCTTATCGGTGTTCAGTAGAGGGTGGCGCTTCTTGGGAAAAAGGATAATTAAATGTAATCATGAAAAGTCTAATGTAGGAGCAGTTTGCGTACAACGATCACAAATTCAATTCGAAGATTTTTACTGGAGAGATCAGCTCAAAACCATTAGGCAGCGAAATTTGATTATTGTTCACCTTAATTGTATAATTTGTGAATGATTTTATGCTGCCTGTGGAGGGTTTGGAGATGAGCGAAGATTCTCTTGTTCAGAGGGCATACACGAGTGTCTTAGAGCATTTCATTGAGCATGGACGAGTACCCCACTACGCAGAGCTTGCCAAGTTCCTCGGTATTCAGATCGACGAAGCCAGAGTCCTGGTTAGAGACACGGCTTACGCAGCCCCTATCGCTAGCAGCTGGCTCTCGCATGACACGGATTATATTGAATCATGGGCTCCGTTCTCGAATATCCCTACCCATAATAAAATCTCCATAGACGGTGAACATAAATGGTATGGCCAATGAGGTCTGAAAATCCTGACCAGCATTGGTCCGTTGCGCGAACGGCTCAAACATGAAAAAGGACTCGACTTCAATGTCCGGATGGTGATGCCGGGGACGGTTGCAAAATCAGATTGTTGCAAGGCTAGAGGGCACACTTCGCAGCCTTCTTTATTTGGAGGAACCTCATGAAAAAAAGATACACAATTCCTTACCGAGAAACGGATCACGGTGATTTTGATGCTGAATGGCCGCCCCACAAGAAAGTATCTGGCTGGTGGTATATTACGGGTTATCTCACTGACCAGGAGCACCCTAAACGTCTTTACTCCTTCCAATACACCTTGCTGCGCGCCAGGATCTATCGAGTCACCGCAACGGTATTGCAGTTAGCCTTTACCGATTTCAAAACAGGCCAACACTTTTTCAAACAAAGGTTCAGTTTTCAAGAGCGAAAGTTTTTTGCCGACGAAAACAGCATTAAGTTCCCGCCACTCACCCATTTACAGCGATACGCAGAGGACATCAGCCTGACTGCAAAAACAGATGAATTTTCTTTGAATCTCAAATTGGATTACGGCAAAGGCGCTTTCTGGCACGGCGACGATGGCGTTCTGGTCATGGGGGAGCCGGATGATCCCGTCCAACGAACGGTCTATTATTCCTATACCAATATGCCAACTGCTGGAGAAGTGGTTCTGCACAACTCGGCAGGAGAAAAAATTGCGCTGAAAGTGACCGGTAAATCGTGGCTCGACCGGCAATGGGGTCCTTACCGGTTGACTGAGCCTGCCACCCACTGGGAATGGTTCTCCCTGCGCTTCTTTGACGACGAGGAAGTGATGCTCTTTGCCTTTCCCCAGCATCCTTATTACGATGGGACATACATTGACAAAGCGGGCAACAGACAATTGGTTCGCAATTACCAATACACGCCCAAAGAACTCATTGAAGTGGACGGGTTTGTCTTTTCAAAGGGGTGGGATTTAGTATTGCCCGGCATTAAGGAGGAATGCTACCAGATACGCCCCATCATGGATGGACAAATGAATTTGGCCTATTTCGAATTGTTGGCCGAGATCATCAATCCCCGCAACGAGCGCGTGGGATTCTGCTTTGTCGAACTCTTGCCTGGGGTGAGAAATCCGGCCAAGAGTATCGGCTTTAAAAATCTCTTCAAGCGAGTATGAGTGTTTTGGCCCGGTTTGAGCGGCTCTCGGAGCCAAAACGCCAAGCCGGCGAAATTCGATTATTGTTCATCTTAATTGTATAATTTGAGCATGAATATTTTTTTACCAAAGGAGGGTTTGGAGATGAGCGAAGATTCTCTTGTTCAGAGGGCATACACGAGTGTCTTAGAGCATTTCATTGAGCATGGACGAGCATCCCACTACGCAGAGCTTGCCAAGTTCCTCGGTATTCAGATCGACGAAGCCAGAGTCCTGGTTAGGGACACGGCTTCCGCAGCCCCTATCGCTAGCAGCTGGCTCTCGCATGACACGGATTATATTGAATCATGGGCTCCGTTCTCGAATATCCCTACCCACAATAAAATCTCTATTGATGGTGAGCAGAAATGGTCTGGCCAATGAGGGATGGAAGTGCTGGCCGCCCGCTGGCTCCTCGCCCGCCGCTTGCTTGGAGTCTGGCGAAGACCAACTTGGATCCACTTGCTCTCTTTACCTGACTTTCTCACCTGCACAGTATCTGCGATTGAAGGTGACCATATCTCAGGGATCTACAACCTCGGAGATGACGCGCCGACTACCTTACAAGAGTATTGCCGAGAGGTGGGGTTATGCTAAACCGTGGCGGGGTCCTCAGTGGCTGTTTCCGCTGGCCGGAGGAATAACAGAAGCGGCCGCGCTGCTTCTGAACAAACCTGCTCCCCCAACCCGTGATTTCATTCGCATCGGTATGGCTTCCTATGTCTCGAATACAGACCGGATGAAAGCGGAATTGCTGCCAGAATTGGCTTATCCAAGCCTTCAATCAGGGCTATCATTGTTATAAACAGGATCCCGTTGCCAAATAACAGCATCTGCTCAATTATATATATTGGGAAGAACTATTCGGGCTAATCACCTTTGATCTGATTTTCTTTTGAGATTTTCACTCCCTTTCATCAACTGAAAACCCTATCCATCTGAATGGCAATCGCAGCATATTCGAGTTCGAGGTAAAAGCAAAAAGGCTGCCCGAAAATTGAGCAGCCTTTATCTTTTGTCTGAAACAATCTGCTTCCTAAAATTATTCTCCCCCAGCGCCAGCGGCCAGGTTCTTACTTCGTTCTATTGATTGTAAGGCCAGGTAGCGCTCTCCAAATTTATCAATATTCTCCATTTCATTATCGTATTGATCGAAATGACGCTCTTCATCATCCACTAAACCCTCAAACACTTTTCGGGATGCCGAATCAGCGTTGGCAGAACAGTCATTTGCCCAAACGTTATAATCCTTGGTGCTGTCCTCTTCCATTTTCCTGGCCAGTTCCAGCATTTTTCTTACCTCATGGATTTTCTGCACCGGCATCGAGGCGACCATTTCTACTTCGCCACCCAGGAACAAGATCCGTTCAGCGCAGCGTTCAATGTGGCCCATCTCTTCGATTGCGGTCTTAAAAAACAACCCAGCTAGCAGATCATAGCCCTGATCTTCACAGTGGAAGTGGAAATACATGTACTGGTGCACTGCAGATAATTCATCGGCGACCGCTTTATTGAGCAGATCGATACTTTTTTCGTGCATTTTTATTTCTCCTGTGAACATTGAAATCTTTGTTGATCATAATTATAGACCAGATTCGCTCTTCCGGCTCCTCTTCAGATTTGAATCTAGTAATTCCTTATCTGGTTTGACATTATTCATTGCCCATCACCTGGTCAATGCTCAAGCTTGTGTCGATCGG
>DAOVCZ010000055.1 GCA_030669775.1 Chloroflexota bacterium
TCTGGGGGCACTATTCGCGTCCAGCCCGCGTTCTCCCACCCATTGAGAAGCAGTCTCCAGTTTGTCTTCAACCACCCATATCCGTACTTTCCAGGCAGCCAGCAGGCTTGTGAACCAGGGAGGTAAGTCGAATTCTCGAGCGATATCTCCCATCTTTTTGATGATCTCTTCAGCCGCAGCCAATTCCCCACGGGAAAATAAGATCCTCATCAAGCACAGATTACTCCAGCCGATCATCGCCACATCCCTGCCACGTTCGGTCAGCTCTGTACCTTTTTTCGCCTGATGTAAGGCTCCATCCAGGTCATTAATTTCAGCTAGAATCTCGCCCCATATCGCCAATAACCAACCGACTACTACCGTTTGAGACAGCCCACTTTCGTTTGCCAGTTGCAATTGTTGCTGGCAGATTTCTATGACCCGCTCCAACCGTCCCTGCTGCCTCATGGTAACGGCCATTTTCATACTCGAAATCAGGATCATGTAGATATTGCCTGCTACTTTACTCGCCTCCAGCGCTTCCAATCGGACACGGTACGCTGAATCCATATCACCGATAAAACTATATGCATCCCCTAAGGCAACGGTAGCAGTGCTGCGCCAGGTTAAGTCCTCTTCGGGCAGAAATTCAAGCGCCTGGCGTGCATAATGATTAATCCCTTGTATATCTCCCCGGTAGAAAGCTAAAAAGGCCCGGATGGCGGCTGCCCTGCCTTGAATTTTCATCCGGTCAGAGTCAAACAGTTGATCCCGCTCTATCGGCGAGGTTTCAGCTGCCAGATCGGTGCTGGTCTCAAGTGCCTTTTCGGCCGCCTGTAGACTCCGCTCCGCTGCGTCCTGCTGACCGCTGGTGAACAGATCCCAGGCGTGAAGGATACAGAGATGTGGTTTGGAGAGTACCAACTCAACAGGCAACCCTGCCAGCCAACGCCGCAATTTGGTGTGCTCACCACGCTGCCATAAAGCATCAACGTATTCTTCGATCAGGCGCGCAGCCCGTTCGAAATCCTCGGCGCGCAGAGCATTCTCTATCGCCTCATCTGCGAACCCGTTCTGCTCATACCACTCACTGGCCCTGCGGTGCAGAATTGGCAGCTGTTCTGGTTGGGTTTGGTGCAAGCGTTGACGCAATAAATCGGCAAACAGATGGTGATAGCGATACCAACGCCGTTCCCCATCCAGGGGGACGATGAACAGGTTGCTGCGTTCTAACATTTCCAGGGTTTCCTGTCCGTTATCCCGACCAGTGAGGGAATCGCACAAGGAACCATTAAACCTGTCGAGGATAGCAGTCAGCAGTAAGAAGGTCTGGACATCTTCGGATTGCTGTTCAAGGACTTCTTCGATCAGGTAATCCAATACTAAGCGGTGGCTGCCTGTAAATGATTTGATGAAGCTGGTGGCGTCTTCTTGGCCTTGCAATGAAATGGCAGCCAATTGCAGACCAGCGATCCAGCCCTCAGTGCGAGTTTCTAGCGCGGTGATGTACTCCGCCGATAGGTTAAGACCCATCACTTGGTTGAGAAATTCGGCAGCTTCGGAGGATGTAAAACGCAAGTCGGCGGCGCGTAGTTCAATCAACTGACCTCGAGCGCGCAGACGAGATAGTGGCAGATGCGGATCCTCACGAGTTGCAATGACTAGATACATCTGCGGCGGCAGGTGTTCGAGCAAAAAGCTGAGCGCATCATCAACCTGCGATGATTCTATAATGTGGTAGTCATCGAGGACGAGAATAATTCTGTCGGGGACGGCGACAACATCGTTGATCAGAGATGTCAGAGTGGCTTCAATTGGCGGCGGCTGAGGAGATTGGAGCATACTCAGTGCCACTTTCCCAAAAGTAGCGTCTATCCCTTCGATCTGACTCAAGGCAGCGATGAAGTAAGTCAGAAAACGCACCGGGTCGTTTTCGCCTTCATCCAGCGAGAGCCAGGCGATTCTACTTTCGATTTGGTTTTCTTCTGCGGCATCCAATCGTAAATTGTCCACCCATTCGCTAACCAGCGTTGTTTTTCCATAGCCAGCAGGGGCAGAGATCAGGGTCAGCTTGCAGCCCGGGTGGGCTCCCGTGTTCAACTGCTCGAGAAGGCGTGGGCGTGTGACGAGTTCCGGTCGGGTGAGGGGGATATAGAGTTTGGTGGTGAGAAGTTGTTCCACTTTTGGCCTTGACTTTCGTGATTATTGGCACAATGCGGACTGACTTTGCGTTGGTTTATAATCATATCATTGCTCAGGGTCGAAAAAAGCTCCTCGCTCATGGCCGCATTGGAAAACATGGATACGCGTTTTAGCTCTCATTCATCATAGTATGATGGATCTTATCTTGATTTTCTATTACCATTTCGTAGAGCAATTCTGATAACGAGGGGGGACAGACCCATTTATCATTAAAAAATCGTGATTTCTGGGTATTGGTCTCGAACATTTATAGGGACGATATAAAAATTAGAAACCGGACTCGAACCTCTAATCAGCGGTTTTAAGTGTATTCGTATCAATTTCCAGCCCCAAATCTTCTAATTTCCCCTTGTTTTCGAAGCGCAACATAGATATTAGCCGCTCAACGGGCATGTCAAGCGGTTCTTCTGATTCTGGTGACCCGACGCGGACTCGAACCCATAAGTTGTGTGTCCTTTGTAGTTTCTGTTCCGATTGCATTGACATAATGCGCGAAGATGTGAATAAGGTGTGCCGAGATGGAATTTATCCCCTGTCGTCTATAAAGGTAGAATCATCTATAATTATTGAACAAGGAATATTCTTCATTTGAAATCCGCCAACTAATTCCGGAGGTAAATTTGCTGCAAGAGATCACAACCATAAATTTATCGCTGCCTTATAAAATGGGCAGTGTGAATTGCTGTCTCATAAAAACGAGCTCGGGCTTTATCTTGATCGATACAGGGAGTTCGAATCAACAAACCGAGATTGAAAGAGAACTTGATGACGCCGGATGCCAGCCTGGGGCTCTACACTTGATCGTTTTGACCCATGGGGATTTTGACCATTCCGGTAATGCCGCCTATCTCCGCAAGATATTTGGTGCCAAAATAGCCATGCATGCCGAGGATCTAGGCATGGTCGAGCATGGAGACATGTTTGGTAATCGGAAAAAGGCCAATAATATTTTCACCAGAAAATTGGTCCCGATCCTTTTTGGGTTTGGTAAATCGCATAGGTTTTTACCAGATTTTTATCTTGATGAAGGCGCCGATCTCTCGGAATATGGATTTGAGGCTGAAGTACTTTATCTTCCAGGGCACTCGAAGGGATCAATAGGTATCCTGACCGCCGCTGGCGACCTGTTTTGTGGCGATCTGCTTGAAAGCACAGAACAACCAGTGCTCAATTCAATTATGGACGATCCGCTGGCTGCCAATGCCAGTGTGGAAAAAATAAAAGGGTTAGAAATTAATACCGTTTACCCCGGGCATGGCAAACCGTTTGCGATGAAACTGTTTATCAAAAACAACCCATAACTCAAGCTACCAACCAAATTATGTACATCCTTTGTGGGAAATTAATTTCTAGTTTAGTGCCCCAACCGAATAGTCTTGATAAAAACTCATGGAACGGCACACGCTAGATTGATGCAATCTAATTAATTCATGCGAAATCCACAAATCGAAAGTCATTCGATTACTGTTTAATATGCTTGACCTTGGTTCATCTCAATCCAACGGATGGGTGATCGCGGTATAATCGAAGGCAAACCTTGGATCCCAGGGAGGTAGGATGAGCGAACGAAAGATCCGCGTCCTGGTCGCTAAGCCCGGTTTAGATGGGCATGACCGTGGAGCAAAAGTAGTCGCCCGTGCCTTGCGTGACGCTGGTATGGAGGTCATCTATACCGGTCTACGCCAGACCCCAGAGATGGTCGCTGAAGCCGCCTTACAGGAGGACGTTGATGTGATCGGTCTCTCCATTCTCTCAGGCGCGCATATGGTAATTGTGCCGCGCGTGCTCGAACTTCTCAAAGCCAACGGGCAGGAACATGTTAATGTCTTTGTGGGGGGCATTATCCCCGATGAAGATGTCCCGCGCTTGATGGAGTCCGGTGTAGTGGGTGTCTATGGCCCGGGTACACTGACTGAAGATATCATCCGTGATATTCGCCAGGCTGTGATCGGAACTCCTGCCCCCTGACTCCCATATTGTATATGTCATTGGCATCCTCTGTCTTGGCTGGTGAACGCCTCGCATTAGCGAGACTGCTCTCGCAGATCGAAAACGATCATCCCTCTGGTCGTGCCGCACTGGGTGAATTGTTTTCGCATACAGGTCAGGCACACCTGGTTGGTGTTACTGGCGCACCAGGGACTGGAAAATCTTCACTGGTAAATCGACTTGCCCATCACTACCGCCATCCACCACCAGGGGTATCCCAACGTAAAATTGCTATTGTTGCTGTTGATCCTTCCAGCCCCTTCACGGGGGGGGCGATCTTGGGTGACCGGGTGCGTATGCGAGATCTGTCTGGTGATCCTGGAATTTTTATCCGTTCAATGGCCGCACGCGGATCGCTGGGAGGCTTAGCGCCAACCACAGCAAGTATGGTGCAGGTATTCGATGCGGCCGGGTTTGAGATCATCATAATCGAGACCGTGGGCGCTGGTCAGGCTGAGGTGGACATCGCTCGGCTGGCCCATACCACACTCGTGGTTGAAGCGCCTGGATTGGGCGACGAGATCCAGGCCATCAAAGCTGGCATCCTTGAGATAGCCGACATACTGGTGGTGAACAAGGCTGATCGCCCCGGTGTGGAAAACACAGAGCGGGCTTTACGGAGTATGCTCGAGCTTGCCCATCCAACCCGGCGAGTTTTCAAACATCATGGCCTGAATGAAACTATCCCAATGCCGGAACGGGAATCCAATGATGACTCTCTTTGGGTACCTCCCATCGTGCGCACGGTTGCCACACAAGGGGATGGCCTGCCAGAACTAGTGGAGGCCATCGCTGATCACCAGGATCACCTGGAAATCACAGGTGAACGACAGGACCGCGATAGGACTCGTTTACAGGCTGAGCTAGAGCTGCTTATCCAAGGGAATCTGGTTTCTCGCTGGAGACAAGGGATCTCTGATTCTCAATACCAGGAAATCCTGGAATCCTTGATTGCGCGCCAGATTTCCCCTCACCAGGCAGTGGATGCATTACTGGATGGAGGACAGAAGGCATGATTTATGGAGATCGGGTTCGCTTGCGACACGTCGAGAGGGAAGACTTGCCCCAATTTGTCGAATGGCTTAATGATCCTGAAGTTTCCCAGGGCTTAACCTTGCATACCCCTCTTTCCATGGCTGAAGAGGAGAATTGGTTTGAGAATGTACTCAAAGGTCCGATCGACGAGCGTCCATTGGTAGTCGAGGCGATGGAAGACGATGAGTGGCGCATGATCGGCAACTCCGGATTTCATAACCTGGATTGGCGCAATCGTAACGCAGAACTGGGCATCTTCATCGGCGATAAAGCCTATTGGGACCAGGGTTATGGCACCGAGGTGGTTAGACTGCTTCTGCGGCATGGCTTCTCGACATTGAATCTGTATCGCATATTCCTGCGCGTGTTTGAGGACAATTCGCGCGCTATCAGAGCTTATGAGAAAGCCGGCTTTATTCACGAAGGTCGCCAACGCCAGGCAGAATATCATGATGGTCAATTCTATGATGTGCTATTTATGAGTGTGTTACGCCCCGAATGGGCGGAATAATTGGAGGAAAGATATGCCCCAGCATAAACCCTCGCGTGAATATCCTTCATATGGTGAGATTAAGCTTTTCTCTGGGACTGGTTCTCCGGATTTGGCTGACCACATCTCCCGCTACCTAGGATTACCGCTCAGCGGTCGGGATGTGACGCTCTTCCCCAATGACAACCTTTTTGTGAAACTGCATAAAAGCGTGCGAGGACAGGATGTATTTGTGATTCAAACCACGTCCCGACCTGTCCATCGCAACCTGATGGAGCTGTTGATTATGCTGCAGACTTTACGATTAGACTCTGCGGGTCGGATTACGGCTGTTATCCCTTACATGTGTTATGCTCGTTCGGATAAGAAAGACATGCCACGCGTGCCCATTACTGCTCGTTTGGTGGCGGATATGATCGAGATCGCTGGGGCAGATCGCTACATGACATTAGATCTGCATGCCGGGCAGATTCAAGGTTTTTTCTCTATTCCGGGTGATGTACTGACCGCATTTCATATACTTACCGCACACATGTTTGATTTGCGTTTGAAAATGAAAGATCCCGTGGTAGTGGCGGCTGACCTCGGTTTCGCTAAGAAGGGTCGTAATTTCGCTGCCAGCCTTGATGCGCCGATCGCCTTTGTCGAGAAACGTCGTTCCGGCGATGATGCTCGTCCAGCTGCCCTGACCCTGATTGGTAATGTCGAGGGGTGCGATGTAATTGTGGTCGATGATGAGATCGACACAGCTGGCTCGATCATCCAGGCTGTAAAACTCGTCAAAGAGAATGGCGCGCGTGACGTGTATGCTGTATGTGTCCATCCTATATTTTCAGAGAAGGCAGTTGACCAGCTGGCAGAACTGCCTTTAAAAACAATCATCACCACCGATACTGTGCCTATCCCGGAAGGGGAGCGCGAAAAGCTGGCTGAGAAGCTGCAAGTACTCTCTGTGGCACCTCTTCTTGGCGAAGTTATTCGCCGGGCACATGAGGGTCGCAGTGTGGGGGAGATGTTCAACGAATAAAGCATGCCCGAGCTGCCCGAAGTCGAAACCATCTGCAATGCGCTAAGAAATGGCGGACGAGGTGGCGAATCCGTTATCGGGCGTCGCGTCGAAGACAGCCATCTTCTCTGGGAAGGTTCGCTTGCTGAACCTACAGCGCTTGAATTCCGGGAGCGCATCCTCGGGCAGATAGTTCAAGATGTGGGACGGCGGGGGAAATATATCATCATGCAATTCTCTGATGACACATTATTGTTCCACTTGCGAATGAGCGGCGATCTGGTTATTGAAAAACAGACCGAGCCTGTGGCAGCGCACCATCGTATGATGCTCGATCTGGATGGCGGCATCCGCCTGGCCTTCAACGATACGCGCAAGTTTGGGCGAATTTGGCTGGTTGCTGACCCGCAGGCTGTAGTCGGGAATCTCGGCCCGGAGCCCCTGAATGGTGATTTCACTCCCCAGGAACTTCATCGGCGGCTGCAGGCGCATCGCCGCCAATTGAAAACTCTGCTGCTCGACCAGAGATTCATTGCCGGATTGGGCAATATTTACACTGATGAAGCGCTGCACCGGGCAAGGTTACATCCATTGCTGATATCGAATACACTGGATAATTCTCAATCCGAACGCCTGTGGTCCAGTATCAGGCAGGTGCTGGAAGAAGGCATCCGGCGCCAGGGAGCCAGCATCGATTGGATCTATCGCGGAGGAGATTTCCAGAATTATTTCACGGTTTACCAGCGCACTGGCGATCCCTGCCCGACCTGCGGTGCACCCATCCAGCGCATTCTGGTGGCTCAAAGAGGCACTCACTTTTGTGTGAATTGCCAGCCGCCTCCCTCATCGCCGGAAGTGGATAAAGATGGTTGATTGGTTTACCTTCCCAGAGGAGCGAGCCTTATGGATTTAACTGGAGCGATCTTGCTGATCGGTATTGGCATTGTGATCGGTTTTTTGTTTGCCGCGTTGTTCTTTACTTTGCGCAGGGGGTCTTCTCCCGAGCCACCTTCCCAGGAGCGGGTTCTTACCGACTCGGAGCACAGTATCCGCATCTGGCGCGAAGGGAAGGACCAGCGATTGGTGATCGAAATGGATGGTGTATCCCATTACCAGGAAAGCGAATTGCACACCGATCAGAGCCGCCGTATAGCTGGTTTAATTAGAGAACTGCAAGCCTGGATGGATGTTTCACCAAGCCCTGTGTCCCCAACCCAACCTGAGGCCTTCAAAACTGCAGCTTCTGCAACTGGAGAAGAGACGAAAAGCACCAGTCTTAATCCTTTAAAGATCTTCAACCGTTCACTCCAACCGTTGGAAAAAACTGGATCAAGTGATCCTGATTTGAGTATTGTGGCCCAGATAGATGAGATCTTGCAAGCCAAGCTGGAAGGCATCCATCTCGATGATCAGGGAATTCGCCTTATTGAAGGACCGGATCAGGGCATGGTAATTGAAGTCGGCTTGAATCGCTACACTGAAATTGATGCCGTCCCTGATGAGAGGGTACGCCAGCTGATACGCCTGTCTGTGGCTGAGTGGGAAAGCAGCTTGGGGGATTATTCAGCATCAAAAACCCGCTGATCACCATCCCATGGATAACAACTTGCCAGTACGGTAGTTGCTCAGCGCGCCATGCTCCATTGGACAATAGTCTATGGCATCGGTCGTGGTAAGTTTAATCACACCAAGCCGGACAGATCTCCTCGCAAGATTCTCCCGCTGGCGGGGTGACCCTCAATTCCCCAGTATAGATTTTCAATCTTACTCAGAGATAATGAAATCCTGAAATTCTCTGTCCAAAGACGCTGCCAGATTTCCCCGCTCCTTATCTGGGAGGAAAGAAGCTTGAGCAGCTGCTGAAACTCGATCCTGTAGAGTTGTCATTCTGAATCCGATTTGCTCGCAAACCAGCGCATACTCATCGCTCAAAGAGATCTGAGAGATTCCCGGGTCGTCAGTGTTGATGGTTGTGTTTAGCCCAGCCTGGATCATTTTTTGAACGGGATGCTTATCCAGGGAAGCCACAACCCCGGACTGGTAGTTGCTGGTGACACATACTTCGAAAGCTGTTCCCTTTTCGCGGGCCATGGCGACTACCTCAGTGTCTTCCATTACACGCACTCCATGACCAATCCGTTCCGCTCCCAGCAGAGTTATCGCCTGGGCGACGTTTCCCGCGGGACCCCACTCACCAGCATGGATGGTAATGCTTAGTCCACCTTGACGTGCCTCCTGGAAAACTGGTTCAAAAGGTACGCAAGGGTAATTGGCCTCATCCCCGGCTAAATCAAGACCGACAAGCGTAGAATCAAGTCGGTCGATGGCCAGCTCAGCGATCTGAGCAGCGATTTCCACACTCTCGTGACGGTTGATGCTGGCGATCAAACGGGTTGAGATCTTATGCTTGGATTGAGCCTTTTTTACCCCTTCAATCACCCAATCCATAACCTCGCCCAGTGGAAAATCCGCGACTTTACCCAGCGCAGCTGGGGTGAAACGCAATTCAAGGTAGCGGACATTATCCGCTGCTGCATCGACCACGGCTTCCTCGGCGATACGCATGATAACTTCCGGAGAGCGGTAGAAATTTCGTAGAACATCGAATTTGGAAAGAAAGTTTTTGGAGGTGCGGGGATCGGCTTGATCTACCTGAACTAACTGGCGTAAATGATCAGCATCCGGTATGTCGAGGTCGTAGGATCGTCCCACTTCCATGAGAGTAGTCAAGCGCAGTGAACCTTCCAGGTGTCGATGAAGTTCCACCTTGGGCAGGGAATTGTAAAACTCAGCAGGGCGTGGATGCATGGCTGGATTTAGAACCTGATTATCTTTTCCTGCGTCGGCGACGCTTTCCTTTACCTTTTTTCTTTTCTCCACTCGCTGGACTGCTTGGGCTGGGTTCTGAGACTGGAGTGGCAATTTGTGGTGGTGCTGCTTGGGGGGCGCTGACAGTGGTTTGTACACTGCTTAAATCTCGTGGGCGGTAGATGAACATGCGGGTAACGACACCCGTCCGT
>DAOVCZ010000013.1 GCA_030669775.1 Chloroflexota bacterium
TTCTACCACTGAGGAGTAGTAAAAATGAAAACTAAAGTCCTTTGGAGTTTAATCGCTGTGCTCACTATTTTAGCAATGGTACTTGTTGCATGCCAGTCCCAAGCCGAGGAACCTGAAGAAGTAGGCGGCTTTCAGATCCCGGCTACCGAGGAGGGAAAATTCAACGTTGCGATGGTGCTTATTGGTCCTCATGACGATGGTGGCTGGTCACAGGCCCATTTTGAGGGATTAGAATACCTCGAAGAAAATGTCCCCAATACCCACGTAACCTACATTGAGAATGTACCTGAGGGTGCTGACTCCGAGCAAATCTTCCGCAGCTTGGCGCGTAAGGGCTTCCAATTGATTTTCGGTACTTCTTTTGGCTATATGGATGGGATGGAAACTGTTGCTGAAGAATTCCCAGATTCGACTTTCATCCATATTAGCGGGTTTAAATCCAACATGGAAAATTTTGGGAACCTGTTTGGGGCGATGGAAAATATGAAGTACTTGGGTGGCATGTTAGCAGGCGCACGCGCTAAGATGGATGGGAATCCGAAACTGGGTTACATGGCTACTTTCCCTATCCCCGAAGAGCTTCGCCTAGGCAATGCCATAGCCCTGGGAATGAAGGAGACATGCCCAGAATGCACGATGGATGTGCGCTGGATCAATACCTGGCATGACCCGATACTCGAAAAGGAAGCTGCTGCCTCCCTGTTTGACGGCGGCGCACAGGTGGTATTCACCGGCGCAGACACGCCAGCAGTAGCTGATGTTGCTCAGGAGAAAGGTAAATGGGGAGTTACCTATGACTGGTTTGGTTCCTGCAAAGTGGAGCGTTGTCTAACTGCACCGTATTGGATTTGGGGTCCTGTTTATGCGAAGATCGCCCAAGGTGTTAATGACGGCACCTACCAACCTGGTTGGGACTACTTCGACGCCGATACCGGTGGTTTGGGTCTTTTCGGTTTCATGGAAGGTGAAGAACTGCCTGCTGGTGTAAAGGAATTGCCACCTGAGGTCATCGAAGATGTACGCACTACGTTGGACCAAATGTTGAAAGGTCAGTTCAATCGTTTCGATGTATTCTCCGGCGAGATATTGGACAACAAAGGCAATGTCATTGTACCGGCTGGCGAGAAAATGGAACAGTCTGATTTGGATCAGTTCCCGCCTGGTGCACCAGGCCTAGAGTGCGATTATTGCATGTACTGGTGGGCTGACGGTATTGCGGCTGAATTGCCAGCCTTAGGCGAATAAGTAAATATTGTAAAAAAATAAAAAGGGCCAGAATTACCGCCTAGAAATGCAAAACGTTTTTCCAGCGGGACGACAATTGGTATTCTGGCCCTATCATTCATATCTATATGAATCTAATTCAGCCTCACTTAGGCATGAATTCTAATCTCTATCGTAAAAAAACCTGCAGGAGACCATCCCCAAAAGGTTAACTCGTCGTACGCACTGAGGCTTTAACATTCAAGTCATTGTAAATAGTTACCAAGCAATTTCATCATTGAATTATTCGAGATAACTTATCGCAGCTATGATGGCAAAAAATTCTCACAATGATATTGACAATCCTCCATCGTTCGTGGTGGAGATGCGTGGTATCGTCAAACGCTTTCCTGGTGTATTAGCTAATGATCATGTTGACTTTAGACTACATCGCGGTGAAATTCATGCGCTGCTGGGTGAGAATGGCGCAGGTAAAAGCACTCTGATGAATGTGCTGGCTGGTCTCTATCGTCAGGAAGTAGGTACTGTGTTAGTTAATGGACAACTGGTCAACTTCTCCTCTCCAGGTGATGCGATCCAGGCTGGCATAGGTATGGTACACCAACACTTCATGCTCGTCCCCTCACAGTCGGTCACTGAAAATATCCTATTAGGATTGGATAAACCACGCTTTCGTATGGAATTGGCTAAGTACGATTCTGTTATCGCCGAGCTGGGAGAACGTTTCGGCTTGAGGGTGGATCCCAGAGCCAAAATATGGCAACTTTCAGTTGGAGAGCAACAACGAGTCGAAATCATCAAAATGCTATACCGTGGGGCGGAAGTGCTTATCATGGATGAGCCTACCGCGGTACTAGCTCCCCAAGAAATTGAAGTTCTGTTCAATACCTTGCATTCGATGATCGCGAATGGAAAATCAATTATCTTCATCAGTCATAAATTGCAAGAGGTAATGGCAATTGCTGACCGTGTCACTGTGCTGCAAAGGGGTAAGACGACTGCCGAAGGCCTTGAGATCGAGAATATCACACGTCGGGAGTTAGCGCACCTGATGGTCGGTCGTGATGTAGTATTCCGAGTTGATAAAAAGCCAAGTGAACCTGGCAATGTGGTCCTTGACGTTCAAAATGTGGTCGCAGAAAATGACAAAGGCTTGACGGCCATTCAAAATTTATCACTTCAGGTGCGCGCCGGGGAAATCTTTGGCTTGGCTGGAGTGGCCGGGAATGGGCAGCGTGAACTGGCCCAGGTAATCACCGGATTACGCAAGGTCAATCAGGGTCGTGTTCTCTTAAATAATAAAGTAATTAGCAATCGGTCAGCTCGCTTTAGTATTCAGCGAGGACTGGCGTATGTTCCTGAAGATCGCACTCATGTTGGCACGTCTCCAAACTTGAGCATGACGGATAATGTGATCATGAAAAATTATCGACAACCACCCATCGCTCGAGGATGGGCTATCGATATGACGACAGCTACTACATTCGCTAAAGATCTTAAACAGGACTATGATATTGCTATCCCTAACGTGGATACACCAGTCCGTCTACTTTCCGGTGGTAATTTACAGCGTGTTATTTTGGCGCGCGAAATTTCTGGTGCGCCTACTCTCATGGTAGCTGTACAGCCGACGCGTGGTTTGGATGTTGGAGCAATTGAGAGTGTGCATCGATTATTGCTATCCCAACGCGAAGCTGGTACGGCTATTCTGCTAATTTCTGAAGATTTGGAGGAACTACTTGCCCTAAGTGACTGTATCGCAGTGATCTATGAGGGCCAGATCATGGGGGAAGTAATGGATGAGAATATTGACATTATCGGATTGATGATGACTGGAATGGATTTGGAAGAAATTCAAGCAGGAGGATCAGCGAAAAATGTCTGAAATGGATACACCGAACAATTCAACATCATCAGAAGAAATTCCTCCCAGTGAGCCGATAATTAGAAGTTTCCCTTACCGATTGCGCATCGAGCCACGCATGGAAGAACCTGCGCGTTGGTATCCATTCTTGCTCTTCCTCGGGGCGCTAGTCTTGGCGTTGGTTATAGGTGGTTTCTTGCTGGTGTTGGCAGGCGGTGATCCTTTGCGCTCGTATGCCCATATCGCTCGAGCATCGTTTGGTAATATCGGTGTGATTTCAGATACTATAGTTAAGGCTACTCCAATAATTTTCACTGGTCTTGCCTGTTCGATAGCATTTCGCATGCATTTGTGGAACATTGGTGCGGAAGGACAATTCATAATGGGTGCTTTCGGTGCTGGTGCGGTTGTCTTGATCCCGCTCCTCCCAGAGGGCACTCCTGTTTGGATTTTTATCCCCGTGATGGCAGTTGCGGGAATCGTAGCTGGTGCATTCTGGGGGTTTATCCCAGGTTTCTTGAAAGCACGTCTCAAGGTCAATGAGATCATAACGACACTGATGATGAACTATATTGCAATCGCTTGGATTAACTTCTTCATTTTTGCCGTCTGGAGTGAGGGTGGCTTTCAGATGACTACCAAATTCCCCGATAATGCCTGGCTTCCCCGCCTTCTTGACTATGCCAACCGAATTCCTGTTTTCCGAGGGTTGACCACACACCTAGGTTTCCTTATTGGTGTGTTGGCTGCTTTTGTCTTATGGTATATCATTTTCCGCAGTCGTTGGGGATATGAAATCCGTCTGATCGGTGACAACCCACGCGCAGCACAATATGCTGGAATTAACATCCAGCGCAACACAATCCTGGTGATGATGGTTTCAGGAGCTCTAGCGGGATTGGGAGGTATGTCAGAAGTCGCTGGGGTTGTGCACCGTCTTCAGACATCCCCCATCGCTGCAGGTTACGGGTTTACGGGAATCATTGTTGCTTGGCTTGCAAAGTTGAATCCCTTTGGGGTTGTTCTGGTCTCGATACTGTTTGGCGCTCTTATCTTGGCTGGACGCGAAATTCAGCCTTCTGGTTTACCTAAAATGATTCAGGGCATTATCCTGGTTTGTTTAATCGCCAGTGACTTCTTTATACGATATCGTATCCGCTTTGTGCGCCTCGGAGAGGAGATCTAGGATGGATCTGATCATCATTTTACATGCTGGCGTTGCGAGCGGTACAGTCTTATTGTTTGCCACTCTGGGAGAACTTTTTGCCGAACGATCAGGTGTGATCAACTTAGGTGTGGAAGGTATGATGCTAATTGGAGCGATGAGCGCTTATAGTGTTGCGTTATACACCGGTAATCCCTGGTTGGGGGTAGTAATTGCAATGCTGGCTGCAGGTCTGATCAGTCAAATACATGCCTTTATCGCTATCACCTTACAGGCAGACCAAGTGGTCAGTGGATTAGCGATCACTTTTCTGGCTACGGGTATCAGTCTTGTGTTAGGTGAGGGATTGAGCAAAGCTGGTGCGGTGTCACTTTTACCCAATTTATCAATCCCATTGTTATCACAAATTCCTTTGCTGGGTGCGATATTTTTCACAAAACAGAGCGTGTTGGTGTATATTGGTTTTTTGTTAATTCCTCTGGCTTGGTATTACATATATTACACTCGACCAGGTATGCACCTCAGAGCAGTAGGTGAATACCCAGCAGCTGCAGATGCCTTGGGCATCAACGTTTTTCGATTGCGCTATTTTTACGTTTTCTTAGGCGGCATTTTGGCAGGTTTATCTGGAGCTACCATCAGCTTGGCGATTTCACCGGGTTGGTTCAGCGAATTGACGACCTCAGGGCAGGGATGGATTGCGATAGGTTTAGTCATCTTCGCCCAGTGGGATCCATTACGGGCTGCCTTCGGGGCCTATGCCTTTGGGGCGTTACGTCGCTTGATATTCGATATTCAAGGACCCACAACGCTTCTCGGGTTGGCAAATCCATTTTATTACAATCCTTATTGGGGTTTTATTCTGCAAATGATGCCTTACGCTTTTACGATAATTGTGCTGGTTATTGGTTCGCGAGAAGCGCTTCGCAAGCGTCTGGGCGCCCCGGCTGCCATTGGTGTTCCATATATTCGGGGCGAGCGCGGTTTGTAAATGTAATATTGATAGAATCATGAGTAAATTTCTAGGATTTAGTTGTTCGCTTTGCGATCGTGAGTATGGGCCAAACGAAATAATCTACACCTGCCCTAAAGATGGTGGTAACTTAGATATTGTCTATAATTTTTCTTCCCTTAAACAGGATGTATCATCGGACATGATCATAAATTCTCCGGAAGAATCTCTTTGGCGTTATCTGCCTTTGCTGCCGGTCAACCAGGTCCATGGTCGCGAGACGCCACTGCAAGCTGCTGGATGGACACCGATCTTTTCCCCACCTGCCTTGCGGGAGCAACTGGGTTTGCAATCGCTGTGGGTTAAAGATGAAAGCCGAAATCCAACGGCATCATTCAAGGACCGCGCCAGTGCAGTCGTTGTAGCTCGGGCTTTGGAGATCGGTGTCGAGGTGGTGGTGACTGCTTCAACGGGAAATGCAGGTGCAGCTTTGGCAGGTATGGCCGCGGCAGCAGGTCAAAAAGCGGTGATCTTCGCTCCCCGCACCGCGCCACCAGCAAAAATCGCCCAGTTGTTAATTTATGGTGCTGAAGTCTTGCTCGTTGATGGAAATTACGATCAAGCTTTTGATTTATCGATTCTGGCGGCAAATGAGTTTGGCTGGTATTGCCGCAATACTGGCTACAACCCATTTACCCTGGAAGGTAAGAAAACAGCCGCACTTGAGATTTGGGAGTGTTTAATCAACCGGAGATCATTTGAGAGCCCCCTGGCTGTATTTGTCTCAGTTGGTGATGGGAACATTATCTCTGGCTTGCACAAGGGTTTCAAGGACCTGCAGGCGTTGGATTGGCTCGCTGAGATGCCGCGCATCTTCGGTGTCCAGGCAGAGGGTTCTGCAGCGGTTGCGAACGCTTTCTCAGCAGGCGTGGAGGAGATTAGCCCGGTAGCTGCTGAAACGCTCGCCGACAGTATTTCCGTAGATTTACCCAGAGATGGTGTTCGCGCAGTCCGAGCTGCCAGTCAAACTGGAGGTGCTTACCTCACGGTCAGTGATGCTGAGATACTGGCTGCCATCGCAGACCTGGGACGGGTGGGTATATTTGCCGAGCCAGCTGGTGCGGCTGCATATGCTGGTCTCCATAAAGCGCTCAAACAGGCTATTATCGGGAGTGAGGATCCAGTTTTGGTGTTCAATACTGGCAGTGGTTTGAAAGATGTGAACGCCGCAATGCAAGCAGTCGCTCCTGCTGTCATTATTGAACCCACCTTGAGGGCAGTAGAACAGGCATTAGACCTATCTGATTAAATCAATATTAATTATTACTCCACGGTTCTCACAGCGAAATTATCATGTCCAAGCCAATTTATTCAATAATCGCTCCAATTTTCAATGAATCTGGGAATATCCAGGAGTTATATCGCCGATTACGAGACGTTCTGGATTCTACTGGGGAATCCTGGGAAATAATTCTGATCGATGATGGCTCAACTGATGATTCAGCTGACTTGATCCGCCAATATGCAGACCAGGATGCAAGGGTAAAACCAGTTATCTTCGCTCGCAACTTCGGCCACCAGATTGCCGTCACAGCAGGGTTGGATTACAGCCAGGGTGATGCGGTAGTGATTATCGATTCTGATCTGCAGGATCCACCAGAAGTGATCTTGGATTTAATCAGTAAATGGAAAGAGGGTTTTCAAGTTGTCTATGCGGTAAGAGCCGAACGCGAGGGCGAGAGCTGGTTCAAGTTATTTACCGCTTCGCTGTTTTACCGGTTGATTACGAGCATCACCGATGTAAAAATCCCACTAGATGCTGGTGATTTCCGTTTATTCGATCGAAAAGTTGTGAATGTGCTGAACCAAATGCGGGAAAGACACCGCTTCCTGCGTGGCATGTCTTCCTGGGTGGGTTTTCGCCAAACGGGTGTGCCGTACCGCCGGGCAGCCCGTCAGGTGGGAGAGACAAAATATCCATTCAGAAAGATGTTTCGCCTGGCGATCAACGCGGTGACGAGTTTTTCATATTTCCCTCTGCAGCTGGCCACCTACATCGGATTTATTGCTGCAGGGTTAAGCATTCTCTCCATTCCGGTCGTGATCGCAATCCGTTTGTGGGGGACTGAGACACCATTGCTTGGTCAGGCAACAACCTTGATCGCAGTGCTCTTTTTGGGTGGCGCACAGCTGATCTCTCTTGGCATCCTTGGAGAATATATCGGACGATTATATGACGAAGCGAAAGGCCGGCCTTTGTATATTGTCCTGGACGCACCAGGAGAAGAAGATGAAGAACAATAATACCTGATGCATCCAATCTTTATTAGTTAATGAGGAACAAAATGATCGATTTAACAATTAAGCAGGAGGCGCGCGAACGGGGTATCAAACGTGCACATGAGCAAAATATCGTTATTCCGACATTCGAACAAATGAAAAATCCTGATTTGATCCCTGATTCGATCAAAAGATCTTTATCCAATATTGGCCTTTGGGATCTAACGCCGGAGAACCTTTTCAGAATTACATGGAAGAACGAACCTATCCCGCATGGTGGGGGTTTTAACGGTGTAAATTTCATTGAATTTCCATCCAGTCTGACAGGAACGGAGGCCAGAATCATCGCTCTGGTTGGCAAATGGCTCCCAACTGGGTCTCATAAGGTTGGCGCTGCGTTTGGCTGCTTGGTTCCACGCCTGGTCACAGGGCAGTTCGATCCCACAACCCAAAAAGCTGTCTGGCCATCAACTGGAAATTATTGTCGGGGTGGTGCATATGACTCGGCTTTGCTTTCATGCCAGTCGATCGCTATCCTGCCGGAAGAGATGAGCCAGGAACGGTTTGATTGGTTGGCAAAGATCGCCGGGGAGGTCATCGCGACACCAGGCAGCGAATCGAATGTCAAGGAAATTTTTGATAAATGTTGGGAATTACGTGCGACAGGTGAAGATCTGATGATCTTCAACCAGTTTGATGAATTTGGTAACTATCTCTGGCATTATGACATTACTGGCCATGCGATGGAGGAAGTCCTTAACCAGGTAATGAGACCAGAGGATGTCTACCGGGGGATAGTATCGGCAACAGGTTCAGGGGGTACAATTGCCAGCGGGGATTACATGAAGCAGGTATTCCCGACAAGTAAAATTGTCGCCAGTGAGGCCTTGCAGTGTCCAACTTTAATGGAGAATGGTTTTGGTTCGCACCGCATCGAGGGCATCGGTGACAAGCATGTGCCCTGGGTGCACAACGTTAAAAATACTGATTTGATTGTTGCAATTGATGATAATGCAGTGGTAAATTTGGCACGATTGTTTAATGAACCCGCAGGTCGCGATCACCTGAATTCGCAAGGAGTCCCAGAGAACCTGATCAACCAGCTTGATCTGCTTGGATTTTCGGGGATATCCAATTTGCTCTCGGCGATCAAATTTGCCAAATATTTTGAGATGGGTAAAAATGATATCGTGCTTACCGTATTGACTGACTCCATGGAGCTTTATGGCAGTCGCTTGCCTGAGATGCAGGCTGAATTTGGTGATTACCAAGAATTAAATGCGGCCGCAGATTATGCCAGATACCTGCAAGGTGTCACCACAGATAATATGCTCGAGCTAAGTTATCTCGAACGCCGCAGGATCCACAATTTAAAATATTTTACCTGGGTCGAACAACAAGGTAAAACCTATGAGGAAATTCTGGCCCAGTGGTATGAAAAGGACTACTGGACCAGTGTTCAAGATCAAGTTGACGAGATTGATGCATTGATCGTTGAATTCAATGCAAGGGCTGGCTTGATTTAATCAAGGTATGAGAAAACCGGTTTATAAATCTGTGATTTGACCGGTATCTGGCAGATTCCCCATCAGGTAATCGCATGGGAACATCGCTAATCCCTGCCTCACTTGTCCTGGTTGCTGTGATGACTGAGCCACGCGACCTTGAAATCGCGCGCTTGTTTGGTTGGTATCGAATACCGCTCAGGACTGCGCCCAAAGTAATTGCAGTTGACTACCTGGCTTTCTACCAGACCAGGGCATTCAAGGAACAAAAATGGCGCATTCAATACATCGCTCAGGTAAGAGGACACGAACTAACAACACGCAGTGAATTGCTGCGCGATGAATCAGACCATCCACGCGCCCAAGAGGAGTATTACAAAGTCCAGATTGGCCAGCTTGAAGAATTACCGAATACAATTCTGGCACATAAATGGCGCCGGATAACATTCCTGTATACAACCGGTGAATACCTCTTGAAGGCAGAAACTGTCAATGATTTAGTCGTTCATTCGGAAGAACGGCAAATCCTTTGGAAAGCATTGCGTGAAAGATTGGTACAAAATCAAACCTATAACACTGCCGAAGTAGAAGATGGGGTTCTTGATGATGAAATCTTGTCTCATCTGCTGGGTATCAAAGAACTTAGGCAGCAATCCTGAAGTGAAATTGCCTCTACAGTTTGCTCGGAGTTGATCATGCCCATAATAATAAAATCCGGCACGCTTATTACTGCCTCAGAAACCTTCGATGCAGACATTCTCATTGATGGTGAAAAAATCGTTTCTGTGGGGAAAAATATCGATATATCTAACGCACAACTTATCGATGCCGCTGGGAAGTTGGTTATGCCAGGCGGGATAGATCCCCATACCCATTTAGACTTACCCATGTTTGCCACGGTTTCATCAGATGATCACTACACAGGGCACAAAGCTGCTGCCTTTGGGGGTACTACTACGGTGATGGATTTCGTTCCTCAGGATTACGATACGCTGCGTGAAGCAGTAGAGGTTTGGCATGCAAAGGCAGACGATAAAGCAGCCATTGATTTCAGCTTTCATATGAACATTACCCGCCTGGATGAACAGGTCGAGAGAGAAATACCTCAATTGCTCGATTTAGGAATTACAACCTTGAAAGTGTTTATGGCTTATAACAGTCGTCTCCGGCTGCAGGATGGTGAAATATATCGTGTGCTGCGCATTGCCAGGGAGTATGGAATGTTAACCATGTTGCACGCTGAAAATGGCGATGTGATCGATATTCTTGTCGCCGAAGCGCTCGCGGATGGGCAAACCTCACCTGAATGGCATGCCCGCACCAGACCGGGTTGGGGTGGGGTGGAGGCGGTCTTACGCGGTGCAGCCCTCGCAAAACAAGCAGATTCGCCTCTCTATGTCGTCCATGTCAACCAGGTTGGAGAAGCAGAACAGCTGGGCTATGCCCGCCAACGTGGGGTGAATATCATGGGTGAGACCTGCCCACCTTATTTGTTCTTCACTGATCAGCAATTAGAACGCCCGGATGGTGCCAAGTGGATCTGCTCACCCCCGATGCGTACAGTCGAGGATAATCAGGGTTTATGGCAAGCACTGGCGGATGGTACTTTACAGACCATCGGCACAGACCACTGCCCATTCTTTTTTGATGGAACCCAAGCAATTGAATATGAAGGGAAGCCGGTTGCCATTCCCGGGAAAGAGCTCGGTAAAGATGACTTTTCCAAAATTCCTAATGGCGTTCCAGGTGTCGGTGACAGATTGCCAATCATGTGGACGTACGGGGTCGGCGCTGGTCGGATCACGCCTAACCAGTTTGTGGCATTGACCAGCACGAATGTGGCTAAGATTTTTGGTTTGTATCCCCAAAAGGGCGCTTTGGTACCAGGAGCGGATGCAGATATTGTGATTTGGGATCCCAACCGGCGTTTAACCTATGGTGTTGCTCACGCACAGCACCGCACTGACTATAACCTTTATGAGAATTGGGAATTGGTCGGTTACCCGGAAAAGGTCTTTCTACGTGGCGACCTGATCGTCGTCGGAGAACGTTGGCTCGGAAAACCAGGTGGGGGACGTTATTTATCTCGGGAACCAAATGCGATTATGATATAGTTGTCGTTTACACACCCTGAACCAATTTGGAATAAATCGATAGTATGTTTGTCATAATATCAATCTTGTTGCTGGTTATAACCTCCCTGGTTATGTTAATCCTTCGCCTTTCCCGGCCGAGTTTTGGATATCACTGGTTGATTGCTGCCGGAGGAGCTCTCGTCACCTGGATCGTGGTGCTCCTGTTAGGGATAACACTCCCGGTAAGCGTGCAATTAATTAGCTGGGGACCTAGAACAGCATATCCAAATTCATTCATTATGATTGCAGACCAGATTTCCTGGCCATTTGCTGTAGGATTGGGGACCCTCATTCTCGCTACATTGCTCACAGATGTAGTTCACGGCTACGAGATGGATTGGTCGAATTGGGCAAGCAGCTTGGTTGTGACTGCCCTTGGTTTGATCGGTGTATTCTCTGGAAACCTGTTGACTTTCATCATAGCCTGGACTGCATTTGACATTATTGGATTAGTAATTCTCTTAACCCAGCTGCAATCGGGAAAATCTCGTCGCCGGGCAGTGTGGGTCTTCTTTTCACGCCTGCTTGGGAGTATATGTTTATTGATTGCAGGAGTAATATCTGTAAACGATAATGGAAGCTTTCTTCTTGAGCGAGTATCTCCGGCTGCAATCACCTTTGTTGTACTCGCCGCGGGATTACGCCTGGGCTCGGTCCCAGTAGATTCGCCATTAATTGAAAATCCAACAAGTCGGCGCAGTTTCGGGACCGTATTGAGCTTAGTTTCAGCGACGATTGTATTAGTCTTCCTGGTGCGAGTTGCTTTGGCGTTGGAAAATGTTGAATTACCAACTAATTTATGGGTGATCATATTCAGCTTAACAGGATTGGTGTCTCTGCTATCTGGCGGAGTTTGGATATTGGCACATGATGAGCTTGAAGGCCGGCATGCTTTTATTTTGGGAATGAGCGCAATAGTAATCGCAGCCACTTTGCGAGCCCAAGCGGAAGCAAGTTTGTCCTGGGCATTGGCAATAGTGTTCTCTGGGGGATTGATCTTTCTTTCATCTGTCAGAACCAAGTTTTCTATGTGGATTACACTCCTGGGTTTGGTTGGAATCTCAACCTTACCTTTCACACCTGCCTGGAACATATTGATGCTATTTGCGTCACCTTTAAACCTATCCCTAGTTCTTTACTTGATCGCTATGGTTTTCATGATCTGGGGATATGCTCATCACGCATCACAATTGAAACTAGAGCCTTCAGGTCTCGAACGTTGGATCAAGGTAGTTTATCCAATGGGGCTTTTGTTATTCCCGATGGTCCAGATCAGTTTTGTTTGGTTTTATTTACCGGAAATCGGTGAAGTCCCCCTCATGGGTTGGATTTTGGGTCCTTTGATATGTGTTCTCGTTCTTGTTGGTTTCTTCTGGCAACGTCGAGGAGGAAAGGTGCCACAACTGATGGCCAATAGCGTCAATGTTATCTTCACTTTGGGTTGGTTTTATGCCATCGTGAGAACCATTTATGATTACCTTTCTCGCTTTATCCACTTCATTTCGAAGGTTTTGGAGGGTGAGGGAGGCCTGCTTTGGGTATTGCTGTGGATCGTGTTATTTCTTGCGTTATCGGTAATTAGCATCGGAACCTAGTTCATGATACTCAACTATCTCGTTTTACCTTCAGTGATCCTGGCATTCATTACGGCTACAGTTTTGTTAATCAGCTGGGATTGGCGGATCAGCATTTTCAGCCTTGGACTTCAATATTTATGTGTATTTGTGCTGATTTCTTTGAGCTGGCCGATGGAAACAGCTGCAGTAAAAGTGGTCGCAGGTTGGATGTCAGGTGCGGTCTTAGGTCTTGCCTCATTAAATTTACCCCAAGAAAATATCAAAGGAAAACCAGTGCTGATCTCGGATGTCGCTTTTCGATTGCTGGCGGCGATCCTGGCTGGGTTGTTTGCTTTTACTGGTGGTGCGAGATTAGTGATCTGGCTGCCAGAGATCGATGTTCAGGCTGCATATGGTGCCACGATCCTGATCTCCTTAGGATTGCTTCACCTGGGATTGACTACCCATCCTTTTAGAGTGGTTTTAGGATTGTTAACTGTACTCAGTGGATTTGAAATACTATATGCTGCAGTGGAAAGTTCAATTCTGATCACCGGATTACTGGCGATTGTGACACTTGGTTTGGCTATTGTGGGGGCATATATGCTTACTGCTCCAACTTTGGAGGAAGCAAGTTGAATTCCGCATATATATGGATAATTTTCCCAAGCCTGGTAGCGGTGATTCTACTCCTGCTCCAAAAACGTGAAACCCTGGTAGCGATACTTGCCACAGGGACCACAGCAGTCCTGGCGGGTTTGGCTGCCTGGTTGCCGGTGCAGGAACAAATTATTTTCTGGAGATGGGTATTTCCCTTTTCGGATACATTTATTATTTTTGGACGACAGATTGTCCTATCTGCAGCTGATCGTCCATCTTTGATCGTCATTTACCTGACAGCTGCGCTTTGGTTTGGTGCAGCTCCACTTGCCCGTCCTAATCGGCTATTTGTGCCGTTAGGATTGGGCATGGTGACATTATTAACTGCAGCTATCGCAGTTGAGCCATTTCTTTTCGCGGGCGTGTTGATTGAGATCGCTGTTCTAGTGAGCATCCCCTTCTTATCTCCACCAGGTAGTCGTGCGGGTCGCGGTGTATTACGCTACCTTTCATTTCAAACGATAGGGATGCCGTTCATTTTAATTTCTGGTTTCATGTTCACGGGTTTTGAAGTTGGTCCAGGAAATCAGGAATTTGTAGCCATAGCCACCGCTTTGTTGGCAATTGGGTTTGCTCTCTTACTGGCTGTTTTTCCATTCCATACCTGGATTCCGATGTTGGCGGAGGATTCCCATCCATACCCAACAGCCTTTGTTTTCCTATTGCTCCCGGTAGCGGTCTCAATCTTTGGGCTTGGATTTTTGGATAGTTATGTTTGGTTTAAGAGTAATCCAAGCACAGCTCTGCTTTTACAACTTGCCGGAGTAGTGATGGTGGTGACTGCTGGTATTTGGGCTGCAGTCGAAAGACATATTACTCGATTGATGGGATTTGCCATCATATTGGATATCGGGTTTTCCCTAATTGCAATTGGCTTGGCTATTGGTGGCAATTCTGAGATTTATCGGGTTCTATTTTATGCTCTCTTGCTGCCACGAGGTCTAAGTCTTGGTGTTTGGGCATTGGCGTTATCTGGTCTGATTGGGAGAATCGAAGTTCTCGATTTGGAAAATATTCGCGGTCTAGGAAGAAGATATCCGGTTATATCGATCAGCATGATCCTGTCGATATTCTGTATAGCAGGGCTGCCGCTGTTGGCAGGTTTTCCTCTGAAGCTAGGCGTGATTGAAGGATTATCTGCGACGGTACCCCAGATTTCCTTATGGGTAATCATGGGTAGCCTAGGTTTGATTGCGGGAGGGATTCGAATGCTGATTTCCATGGTTTCCGATGCAGACGAGACCAGAGATGAATCACCTGAGTCAAGAACTTTAAGAGCCTTTCTCGTGATTGGTTTAGCAATTCTATTTACCCTAGGAATTCTGCCAAACTTCTTTATCCAATTAATCATCAATTTGCTGGCAGCATTTGGATCCGTGGTCCCATAAGCTTAATGCTATAATTCGCAAACCCTCGAAATAGCCATTCCGTATAGGAATTTCTCAAATGGAGGCCAGACATGGAATTTGACCAGGTCCTCAAACAACTAGAGTGGTTAAATGATGAACGCCGTAAGGATAAGGATATTATCGCCAAGCAGGAAGAACGCATCACTACCATGGAGGGCAGTATCTCAGCAGCAAACCAGCAGATTACGCATTACAGTGGTGAGATCATACGTTTGTCTGCAGTTGTAGGTCGTCTGCATGATTTCGATTCGGCTTTGCTTCAACTGCACATGGAAATCAACCAGCAAATTGACGAACAGGATAAACAAACCAAGAAGCGCGAAGAAGAGATGGAGAAAATTCGCCGGGTAGAAATGCGCTCGATTGATACAAGTCTTGCTGAAACGCGCCAGGAACTTGAAACAATTTCCGGGCTTAAACGCAGTCTCCGGGCAAGAGTAGATGAAGAGGCCAGATTGGCACAACAATTAGATGATCTTCGGTTAAAAGTTCAGGATATTCAACGCAGCGAAGAAGAATATACTCGCACATATCGTTTGATGGAAGATGGTCGTCGACAAGATTCAAAACGCTTGGTGGATCTGCAGGGTGAAGCATCTGCATTACGAAAAAGGTCTGACGAACAGCGTGGACAGATGGAGCTTGTTTCATCAAATTTACGCAAAGTAGAAGGACGTCTGACGGAAACCTTAGTGCAAGATTCTGAACGGCAGGAAGCCCAGGATTCGTTCATTGAAAAACAAGCCTTACAGCAAGTAGAATTTGAGCGTACCTGGAAGGAGTGGCAAGCACAAATTGAGAAAATTGGTCGCCAATCGGGCGATGTTGAGAGGCAATTCCAATCTCTGGATAGCACCCATAGTGAAGTAAAAAGACTAAAAGGTTCCATCGAAGAGCTTCTAGATCGGGTTGAGAGACGAATTAGTGAGATCACAGAGATTCAACGTTTGGCAGAAGAGCGATTCAGACAAGAGTGGGTAACATTCAAAGCTGATGATCAGAAGCGCTGGACAAATTACACCTTGACTCAAGAGGAACAACGGAACGAGCTAACCAGAAATCTGGAAAATATGGGGGATCAACAAATGGATCTAAAATTAGGCTTGCAGGAAATTCAGGATTTGATCCACCAGATGAATGAGGAGACTGAAAGAGGTCTTCAATCTTTGTTATCTATAACCCATGATTGGGTAACTGCATACGAACGAATCGCTGGGAAAAGCCGCTGATGGATACGGATCACTCAGCAAAATTTTGAATCTGAGATATCCCTAAATAAATATTGTGAGGCATTTGAATGCGTGTAATCGGCACTGCAGGTCATGTCGATCATGGAAAATCGACCCTGATTGAATCTTTAACCGGGATGAATCCTGACCGGTTGAAAGAAGAACGTGAAAGGCAAATGACCATTGATCTTGGATTTGCCTGGATGGAATTACCAAATGGGGAGCAGGTAGGTATTGTAGATGTACCTGGTCATCGGGATTTTATCGAGAATATGCTGGCTGGAGTGGGTGGCATCGACGCAGCCCTTTTTGTCGTTGCAGCAGATGAAGGAGTCATGCCGCAAACCCGCGAACACCTTGCCATACTTGATATTCTCCAAATCAATGGTGGACTGGTTGCTCTGACTAAGATCGATATGGTCGAAGATCAAGACTGGCTTGACTTGGTTGAAGATGATGTGCGTGAAGTTATAAATGGAACAATATTGGAAAAAGCCCCAATTGTGCGTGTATCTGCAAAAAGTGGCCAGGGACTCTCAGTTTTGCTCCAGACATTGGACGAGGTTCTCGCTGAAAGTCCCCCTCGACAAGATTTAGGACGTCCACGATTGCCAGTTGACAGAGTGTTTTCGATCGCCGGATTTGGTACGGTAACCACAGGAACTTTAAGTGATGGTCATTTTCGAGTTGGAGATGAGGTCGAAATTCTTCCCAATGGAACTCGAGGTCGAATCCGGGGACTGCAAACTCATAAGCAAAAGGAAGATTTGGCGCTCCCCGGAAGCCGCACAGCAGTCAATATATCAGGGGTGGCTCTCGAGCAAATAAAACGGGGGGATGTGGTTGCACATGTGGGTGATTATCAACCAACACGCCGTATGGATGTTAGGTTTCGTTTGCTTGGGGATGTGTCCCAGGCATTAAAGCACAATACTGAAGTTAAGTTATTTGTTGGCGCGGCAGAGGTTCTGGCAAGGGTACGCACATTGGGCAGTGAAGTGCTCCAGCCAGGGGATGACGGCTGGCTGCAACTGGAAATGCGCAAGCCAGTGGTTGTTAGACGTGGTGATCACTATATACTAAGACGACCATCGCCAGGGGAGACAATGGGCGGTGGAACTGTGGTTGATCCGGATCCCAAAGGGAGGCACAAGAGATTTGCTCCAGGACTTATCGAGCGTTTGGAGTCTTTAGCTGAAGGGACTCCAACAGATATTTTCCTGCAATCATTAGCTACAATGTTGGCTGCACCGCTGCGTGAAGTGACATTGCACTCCAATCTAGAAGAAGCAACTGCTCAAGATGCAGTAGATGAGCTGGTCCAGCGTGGGGAGATCGTCCCTCTTGAAATTGGAAAGGGTGATCTCTACGCCAATAGCGATCTCCTGGTTACGTCTATTGGTTATTGGGAGCAGCTGTCTTCAACGACCCTGAACGTCGTCGAGGAATATCACACAACCTATCCCCTACGCAGAGGTATGCCAAAGGAAGAACTCAAGAGCCGCTTGAGATTATCCCCCCGTCTTTTTTCTGGCTTGATACGAATTTCAATTCAGGATGATCAGCTGGATGAGATAGGGCCACTCATCCTGTGTCCTGGTCATGAAATCGGATTTACTCCCCAACAAGAACAAGCAGTCCAATCGCTCTTGAAACGGTTTGCAGCCTCACCTTATTCCCCACCTTCGGTCAAAGAAGCGAAATCGGATGTTAATGATGAGGTATTCCAGGCGATGGTTGCTCTCGATCTCTTAGTTCCTGTGTCGAGTGAAGTGGTCTTCCGACGAGAGGATTATGACCGGATGGTGGTCGATGTGAAAGATTTGCTTCAAGAAAGGGGGACATTAAGCGCTGCACAAGTTAGAGATCACTTTGACACCAGCCGTCGCTATGTCCTGGCATTCCTGGAGCATCTCGACGAAGTCGGTGTGACAGTTAGGGAAGGGGATGTCCGTCGTTTGAGATGATCTGATCGAGGACAGGATCCAGGTGAACCCATTCCCCTGCGATCATTGTTCCATGGGGGCGAATATCCCGGATTTCATCCAAACTTGCATGAAAGATATCCTGATCTAATACTAGAAGGTCAGCCAGGAAACCAGGGGCCAGCTTTCCCAGCCGGTCCTCCATACCGGCTGCATAGGCGGCACCGCCCGTGAATCCTTGCAATGCTGCTGCAAGGGATAGTTTTTGCTCGGGATACCAGCCTTGTGGTCCGGGAGAGCCATCTACTCTTCTACGAGACACCGCCGCGTGGATACCCCAAAACGGATTTGGGGATTCAACTGGAGCATCTGAACCGAAAGCCAGCAGTGTACCCTCGTCCAGTAGGGATCGCCAGGCATAGGAGTGCCTGGAACGCTTGCCCCAATACTGGTCTGCTGTGGGGAAATCCGAGGTGGCATGAATCGGCTGCATGGATGCGATCACATTTAAGCCTGCCAAACGGGGGAGATCATCTGGATGGAGTAACTGGACATGTTCGATCCTGTGTCGCAATTTGCGAGGTTCTCCGTTTCTATCTAAGATGATTGAATGTTGACGTTCGTATTCCCTGAGCTGTGAAAACGCCTGCAGGACTTCATGAATGGCAGAATCTCCAATTGCATGCACAGCTAGGCTTAATCCATTTTTAACAGCTAGGCGACCCTGTTCGAATAAGTTTTCAGCATCCAACATGAGCAGCCCACGATTCTCTGGTTGGCCCTCGTAAGGCTGGAGCATAGCCGCTGTTCGGGGACCTAGGGCACCATCTGCAAAGGCTTTGATTGAGCCAATTCGCAGCACATCATCCCCAAAACCAGTCTGTAATCCAAGATCAATTGCATAAGAGAGCGACTCAATCGGAATGCTTTTAGTTACACGTAATTTCAATCTTCCAGCAGCATGGAGCTGTTGGAGAGCGACGAAGCAGGTTCGTCGATCAAAATCGTGCACCCCGGTAAGTCCCATTTCCCAAAGCTTGGTCTGGGCGTAGTTGATGGCTTTCGCCACTTGTTCAGGTGAGGACTCAGGGATGATATCCGAAACTAAAGACATAGCAGTTTCGAACAAGATACCGGTTGGCGAACCGTCTGCGTGGCGTTGAATGCGACCCCCAGGAGGGTCTAGAGTTTGCGCTGATACCCCCGCCTGGCGGAGAGCTGCTGAGTTAACCCAGGCAGCATGCAAGGATTTTGCGGTCAGATAGATAGGGTGCTGAGTTGTGATTTTGTCTAAATGCCCAGTATTGCCAAAGTCATCTGGCCATTGATTTTGATTCCAACCATGACCCAGGATCCACTCACCGGATGGAGTA